>DAIRSC010000020.1:0-18056 GCA_036804585.1 Chitinophagaceae bacterium | reverse complement strand
CCCTCGAACGCTTCCTTGAATTTGAAGCGCCTATGAGATAATCAGCAAGCCCTAGCTATGTGCCATGCTGCTTTAAATTCTCGGTTTAAAAAATTGGTTAGCCTCAAGATATTTGACGGCATCCTGAAAAATATTCCTTGATTGTTGAGCGATGTGGTCATTAAGCCCTGATTTTTGGGAAGGGAGGCAGGTTCAGAACGCTCTTTGATGCTTTGAATAACCAACGAATTATTTTTTTGTAGGAGATAAAAAATCCCCATTTCATTTAAAACACAAGCCCGACCGGAGGAGTCCTGAGCGAGTTCGAATAATTGCGTGGCGTTCAGAATACAGTTCAGGGTTTCATCATACTCGCCGGGAATGTAGCTTTTAAGTTCATTTCATAAAAAGCCTTCTGCCTGAAGGCGAGGTTTTTTCAGGGCAAGGCCCAACGAGTCGATTCGTTGGCAAATGACCACCAATGACTATAATCTTCATGCTGAATTTTCGTTGCAATTCGAAAGAACTGATTGACCTGAAAATTAGCGGAATTTTTTTTATAGATTGAAAGAGATTATCGGTAAAAACTGAACCCTATAAGAGTTGGGCACTGAGCAACAACAAACATAGGGTGATTGATTACAAGGTTAATGTTTTTGAATCTTCATACTTCGCCGGCGATGAGAATTTTGCATTTCTAATAAATAAACGCCGGCAGGTATAGAGCTTAAATTTAAGTCAGTTTTTTTATCGAGTTTGCCTTGTAAAATAATTCTTGACTGCATGTCCCGCAGTGTAAAACGAGCTTCTTCATCCTCCTGTAGAATACTGATTCGATCTGTTGCCGGATTCGGATATACCTGAAAAGCCTGCTCAGCGATAATTTCTTCTTGTGATAAGGCCTGCAAAGCAGCATTTTCAGTGATGGTTCCAACGGTATTTAATAGCCAGTTGTTCGGATCTATTTCCAATCCATTGATTGATTTGGGGGATGGAATCACATAGGTTTGACTGTTTTGATTCACATATACTTTGATAGTCGTGTCACCGCCGGGTGATTTAAAATTAATTTCCAGAGGGGTTTTATAAAGAGGCGATACAGGGCTTGAAGTGGATTGATTGACTTTTAAAAAGATAAAGTTTCCATTGCTAAAATATTCCGCTGAAAAAATCGGATGACCGGCACCATAAATCCATTGATCAAAAAAGTCGCCCAAAGGCAATCCGCTGGAATTTTCCATGGACACTTTTAAGTCGTTAATACCGGCAGTTGCAAAAGAAAACTGACTTTGAAAAGTTTTCAAACCTTTAAAGAAAAGGGAGTCGCCCAATTCAAAACGTAAACTATGACAAATGGCATTGCCCTTATTATATGTTTGACGGGAATCAAAAATGCGGCCTACATTGGTCGTATCGGTGAAGTAAATTTGGGCATCAGGGTCTTGAAGCACATCGTTATGAACATCGAGCATATCCTGTTGTGCAGCAGCTAATCCCCGAAAATGTTCATAGGCCAGATATTCCCCATAAGAAGCAAATCCTTCATTGATAAAAATATCCTTCCATGTTTTGCATGTGACATGATCTCCCCACCATTGATGCATGAGTTCATGGGCATTCAATCCAAAGTTATTTAAAAATCCGGCCGATGTCATTGTTTGATGTTCCATGCCACCACTGAAAGGTGCCATTGCATTGCCATATTTTTCGGCATGAAAAGGGTATAAACCAAAGAGGTCGGAATAATATTCCAATACCAGTGCCACCGTATCTAATTTGGTTTTTACAGATGGCAAAGTATTAACGTTATTATAAACATAATTCATCACCATGACGGAATCGTTGGGCAATCCATTGGGGTGCGCGTAAATCGTATATTCAACATAGCGGGCGATTGCAACAGATATGAGATAATAATCAATCATATAATTTGTTTTCCATCGATATCGGACCTTATTGTTACTCAATGAATCAATACCTTCCAAAAGGCCGTTGGATCCGACCTTATTTTGATTACTGGTGGTTACAAAAATCCAGGCAGAATCGGCTTTATCTTGTAACATTTGTTTGCATGGAAACCATTCGTAGGCACTGTAAGGTTCGCTCAAACTCCAAGTGGCTGAGTTGCCCCAAGTTTGAGAAACACCTGTACTGTATCCGTCGCCAATGGCTCCTGCACCGGTTACGGATGCATCGCCATCATAAAATATCTGGATTCTAAGGTCGGTATTTTGTAATTGTGCTGTGGGTAACAAAGCATATGTAATCGCAGCATTTCGAACAAAACTGATGGGTTGGTTATTCCAAAGGATACTATCAATGGTAATGGCACCATTAAATTCAAAACAAAATGTGTCAAGGCTGCTGGCGGTTACTATAGCGCCGATGGTGGTTGAACCGCTCACCAAAGTATTGTTGCGTTCGGCATTGAAATTTAAAAAATAAAAATGGACATCATATTTCGACATCAAGCTATTGTCGTAATTCCCGGCACGTGATTTTTTACGGATTAGTTGGTGTCTTTGAATTTTACCCTGGCTGCACCCGATATGTTCCTGCGCAATTGCCGTTAAGCCAAATAAAAACAATAGAAAAAAAGTAAATATTTTGTTCATTGTGTAAATATATCGTTCGGCTGGTGCAAAGCAGCGTAAGGTCGCCGTATTGAGGTAAATTAATGATTTTTAGTAGTACATTTGTTGGCTAAGGGTGTTTCTGCGAGTGTAAATTCGGAAACGTTCGGTTAAAATTCAAAATCATGTCATCGTCTACCTGGTTTAAACGCATCAAACAAGGCATTCTCACTTCTACCAAAGAGAAAAAGAATGTACCTGATGGATTGTGGTTTAAGTGTCCTACGTGTAAGAAAACTTCTACCATCAATGAACTAAAGGGGAACTTATGGTTGTGTCCGAGTTGTAATCATCATAATAGAATTGATGCAGCAGAATATTTTGAAATCATTTTTGATGAAGGCGATCATGAATTGCTCTTTGAAGAAATCATTTCAAAATATGACCTGGGTTTTGTGGATTAAAAACCTTATAAAAAAAGGTTGGAAGAAGCACGTAAAACAACCGGTTTGAAGGATGCTCTCACGGTAGGCGTTGGTCCTGTGAATGGAAAAAAACTCGTGATTGCAGCCATGAATTTTAATTTTATTGGAGGAAGTATGGGCAGTGTAGTTGGAGAAAAAATTTCAAGGGGGATTGATTATGCGATTGAACATCATCTGCCGTTTATGATTATTAGTAAATCGGGAGGTGCGCGTATGATGGAAAGTGCCTTCTCGCTCATGCAAATGGCTAAAACATCTGCCAAGCTAACTTTGTTGGCCAAAGCAAAATTGCCTTATATTTCTTTTATGACCGATCCGACTACCGGCGGAGTAACAGCTTCTTATGCCATGTTGGGCGATTTAAACATTGCTGAACCCGGAGCACTGATAGGTTTTGCGGGACCGAGGGTCATTAAAGAGACCATCAAAAAGGATTTGCCGGAAGGTTTTCAGCGATCTGAGTTTTTGTTGGAACACGGATTTTTAGATTTTATTGTCGACCGGAAAGATCTCAAACAAAAACTATCCGACGTATTAGACTATTTTAGCCATTGATATTGCAATCAGGCAAAAAGGGCTTCCACAAATTGATTTTCAAACTCAGTTGTTGCGTCTTTGTGTTCAAAAATATTTTTCCGGATATTGTAATGATAAGATTCGCTCATTGTTCGATGATGCTCGGCAATATAATGAATGGCATGAATGATTTTTTGAAGTTCGGCATCGGTCATCGTAGGATGAAGCGACAAACGTATCCAGCCCGGTCGGGCATTTAGTTCACCCTTATAAAGTGCCGACAGAATTTCATCGGATTGTTGTTTATTAATATTGAGTAAATAGTGGCCATAGGTTCCTGCACAAGCACAGCCTCCGCGAACTTGTATTCCAAAATAATCGTTGAATAAACGTACGGCAAGGTTAAAGTGTAAATCCTTGATATAAAAAGAAACCGCGCCAACCCGGTGTTTGTTCCTTTTTTCCAGTATCACGAGATTATGAACTTCATCTAGGGCGGTAAAAAGTTGGTTGATTAAATATTCCTCACGCGCTAAAATATTTTCAACCCCCATTTCTTTTTTTAGTTTAAAACAAAGTGCTGCTCTGATTCCCTGTAAAAAGGGTGGAGTGCATCCATCTACACGGTCTTCAATATTTTCTAAATAAGTATGGGTTTTCCAGGGGGTTGTATAAAACACGGTACCCCCTCCGGCATGATCGGGAATGGTATTACTAAAAAACTTTTTATGAATGACCATGACACCCGGTGTACCCGGCCCACCTAAAAACTTATGTGGGGAAACAAAAATAGCATCCAGATACTGTTGCTCTTTTTCGGGATGCATATTAATATTTACATAAGGGGCAGTACAGGCAAAGTCGACAAAGCAGTAACCCTGATGGGTATGCATGATTTCGGCAATTTCATGATATGGTGTGATTATGCCCGTAACATTGGAACCTGCACTCACGGATGCAATTTTTAGTGGGCGGTCGGCATATTGAGTCAACAGAGCTTAGAGGTGATTCAGGTCTACATTTCCTGAATCATTGGCTCGAATGATATCAACATCTGCCAACGTTTCCAGCAAGGAAGTATGATTGGAATGATGTTCGAGATGGGTAACAAATACAATCGGCCGCAGATGATCGGCAAAACAATGAGTGACCTGTAAATAATTTTTGCTGTTTTCCGGGATACGCAATCCCATGATGCGTTGTAGTTTATTCACTGAGTCTGTCATACCTGAACCCGAGAATATAAGAATATCCTCTGAGGAAGCATTTACCTCCTGTTTGATATAATTTTTGGCTTCATGATAGGCCCTGGTCATGAGCATACCTGTCATGGACGTTTCCGTATGAGTATTGGCGCAAAATGGGGCAATATGTTTTTGCATCATTTCTTCAATCGGTTTATAAAGTCGTCCACTGGCAACCCAATCCGCATAAATCATTTTCTTTTGCCCATATGGAGTAGGAAAAGTTTGCTCAATGCCAATAATCTGATCTCTGAATGGTTTGAAGTACGCTTCTGTCATCTAAATGAAATTTTATAGGGTGAAATTACTTCAAGCTTTATTTTTCTGTTCATCTTCCTGAAAAATGATGTTGGATACTTTTTTTATCAGGTTATGAGACCATTGCAAAAGTCATTTGGCAAAAAAATTTAAAGTAACGCAGATATTTGAAGCCAAATGACTCAGCCAATTATATTTGATAGTTTTGCAACGGTCTCGTTATGTTGACTAATTTACACAGATATGTTGTTACAGTTTTTGATGGGCATTGGGGTTGGGATATATGGTTATCTGATGCCCGGGTATATTAACCTTGGTATCTTTCGATTGAGCCTTTTACATCATTGCTCCGAAATCGTGCGAATTTTATGGATCATTTCTTTGGTAGAAATTCCATATTGTTTTGTGTGTATGAGCGGCATGCAATGGTTTATGCAGCAGGATTGGCTTTTGGTTTTAATCAGGTGGTTAATTGTTATTGGGCTTTTACTGATGGCTTTTTTTACTTATCGTGATGCGCCGAATAGTAGAAGTCAGCCTGCCACAAATCCGCAAGATACCAACGTACCGGGCACGAAAAAGTTGTTGTTATTTGCCATCTTTAACCCGTCTCAAATTTCAGCATGGGCTATTTGGGGTGCGTATTTTATTGAAAAACCATGGTTCGAATGGCATGCATGGTCCATTCTGATATTTAGTTTGGGGGCCTTTTTAGGGGTATTGGTGATGCTGAGTTTATACGCTTATGCGGGCAAAAAGCTGGTTCAGTATTTTCAGGTCAATCGAAGAAAAATAGATATTTTTTCGGCGGTATTTTTTGTGATTCTTGCCATTTATCAAAGCTATCGGAATTGCTTTGTTTAGGGCCGTTTACTTTTTTTGTAATAACACGTTTGCATGTGCCACAACACCTTCTTCGCGCCCAACAAATCCCATTTTTTCGGTGGTGGTTGCTTTAATTGAAATGAGATCCTGATCCAATTTCAAGCAGTTTGCAATCGCTTCTTGCATTTGCGGGATATAGGGTTTTATTTTAGGTTTTTCGAGGCAAAGGGTGGAGTCAATATTTACGACCTGATATCCTTTTTCGTCAATAATTTCTGCACATCGACTGAGAAGAATTTTACTATCTATATTTTTAAAGGCCATATCCGTATCCGGGAAATGCGTGCCAATATCACCTGCATTAACTGCACCTAATAAGGCGTCGCAAATAGCATGTAACAACACATCGGCATCTGAATGCCCGAGGGCGCCTTTGTGGTGGTCAATCAGAATACCCCCTAACCAAAATTCTCTTCCTTCCGTTAATTGATGGTAGTCGATACCATATCCAATTTTAAACATATTGTTGAGTTGAAATAAAAGAAGCTATTGGATGTTCAATAGCTTCTTTTAAATGTTTTGTAATTAAAATAAATTATTTTTCTTTTCGATCATCTTTGTCATCATCCGATGGTTTGACCAGTTTGGCTAAATCTTCTACATCAAACATTAAAGAAAAACGAAGGGTATTTGATAAAGGATTTCGGTTGATACCTGAACCGGAAGGAACGAGATAGGCAAAGTTTAAACCAAACATAGAATATTTAACCCCGATACCTACTGTTAAAAATCGGCGATCTCCTTTGTATCTGTTTTCGTAGAAATAACCGGCCCGTGCAAAAAATTGATCCTGGTAAGAATATTCTGCACCAATACCGACCATCACTTCTTTTAATTCCTCACTGCCTCCACCGGGTGCATCTCCGAATGATCCAAACATCCCGCTCAATACACTTTTATCGGTAGGGTATGTTTGAATAATATTCCCTGAACTATCTTCAGTTATTTGGGGAGATGGCACCAGTAATTTATTAAAATCGACGGCGATACTCAATTTATTAAATTCGTCGATATTGTAGTTATAAGCCAATCCCAATCCTAAATTGGTGGGGATAAAATCTTTCCGGTCGTTGGAGTAGGAAATTTTAGTACCCAGATTGGTAACTGCCAAACCGGCATTAATACTTGATCCCTGACCCGTTTCGTCGTTGAAATTGAGTTGTTTTGTATAAAACATACCGAAATCCACTGCGAAAGCGTTGCCCGGTTTGTATGTAACCCCATTGCTGTTGCCGGCTCCGTTGATGATATTCGAATGAATGAATTTTCCGCTTAATCCAATGGCGAGGTTGTCTGATAATTTTCTCGAGTAACCTAAATCCAGTGAAAATTCTCTGGGCTTACCTGTTCCAGCGGGCTGGGCATTGATATCGGTGTAATTAATATCTCCCAACGAGAAATAGCGCATACTAAAGCTGACGGCTTGGTTCTTGTTGTCTTTTTCACCGAATTTGGCATAACCGGCGATGTAAGCCAGAAAGATATCCGGGACTAAATCCTTGAGCCAAGGCGTATAGGTGATAGCGAGGCCGGCATCTTTTTCAGACATCGCAAGTTTGGATACATTCCAAAATTGTGAATTCGCGTCCGGACTAATGGCGATACCAACGTCGCCCATGGCACCTGAACGGGCATCTGGACTGATTCGCATAAAAGGTACTGCGGTGGTGATGGTATTGTATTCTGCTCCAGCTTGTTGCCCGCTAATTTGAGCATAGGTACTAAAAGATGCCAAACATAATGCCAAGCATAATGAGGTCTTGATGTTCTTTACTGTCATTAATGAAAATTTGAAGTAGAATTTCTTCTCTATAAGCGCTGAATAGATTGGTTTTGCGATAGTGCAAATCTACATTTAAATATTTAATTTCTTATTGCATTAATATTAATTTTTGGGTCGCCTGATCGCTGTATCCCTGGGAATTTTTTATGCTTAATTTATAAATATAAACGCCTTTTCCCAGTCTGTCGCCGTACTGATCCCTGCCATCCCATTCAATTTCATCATTGCGGGTGCCGGGTGAATTGATGATACTACGGAGTGTACGGACCACTTTACCGGATATGGTATAAATCTGTATGCTAACCATGAGATCCTGGTTTGGCATATTATGTTCGAAAGTAAATCGTGTTTTTGTTGTAAAAGGATTGGGGTAATTATAAACGTGCGCCAATTTGCCATTGTTTCCGTTAACCACAATAAAGCGTATGGTTGTTTCGGATGAGTTATTTAAAACATCCCATGCTTTAATGGTCAGGGTATGTTCGCCTTCACTCAGGCCATTCAAAGGGAAACGAACAGATCCCGAGCGGTAATCATCCAGATCGGCTTCAAAAAATGAATTAAGCACGAAGGTGTTCTGGGCATTATTGTCTAAAACAGCTGTGATATCATGCCCCAGTGAATTTCCTGTATAATTGATTCCATTCTCATCCGATAATTTAACCAACAACAAACTGTTACGGGTTGTAATTCCACCATTGACAAACTTTTCATCATTGAGATAGGCCTTTATTTCCGGCCCCATATTATCTGTGATTGCTTGGTTGGAACTGCCACCAATCAGGATAGACTGTTCCGCTCCGCTGGCATCTTCTGTTTCATTGGAAGCGTAATAGGATATTTTTCCTTTGGCGATTTCGTAGTTAATATCTTTGGGAACAACAAAAGTGAAACTGAACTTGCCGTTTTTAATCGAAGCCTTGCCCTTATACAAAGCGTTGTTCTGGACAAAATAATCGCGAAGTGGGCTGTCTGCATCATTGCCTAAGGTGCTTAATTTTTTGGGTTTATCCAGGATCAGGGGGTAGACAATTCCATTGAAACCATCGAGGCTATTTCCTGCTGCATCTTCCAAATGCCCGCTGATCGTGTATTTTCCTAAGGCTTTCAGGGTATCGCTGATTTGTGTTATCGACATGCCGTTAATACTGTCTGTTTTGACCACATGTTTTGGAAATGCCAAAGGAAGTCCGGGATCGCCTAACAAAACAAATTTCCGGAAATTAGATGCAGCAAATTCGCTGATACTACTCACGTAACGAATATTTTTCGACAATCGATAGGCATCTCCTAAAGTGGGCATTTGTTGATTGTCTTTCATCGCCTTAAAACCGCTTTGCATGTAATTTAAGTTCATGATACGATTCTGATCGGCGTAAACCAATTGTGTAGTGGTCATGAGCGCAATGGCGCCTCCGTTGGATTTGGTTAGTAGAATTTCACCAGCTGATTCAATGGTTGGATTGTCAAAAGGCGCAAAGTCGCAGGTAGCCGTAATGAATAAAGGCAGTTTATTAAAATTATTCATGGCATTAATATCATCCATCGAAAATATCCTTTCCTCGCACCATCCCAAAGGACCGCCATGTCCATTGTAGTTCATTAAAAAAGTGCCATTAAAAATTTGTGCACCAACAGCCGCATTGGCATCGGGTGTACGAGGACCTGCCGGGGTGGATTGTTGCGTAAATCCATCCACATAAATTTTTGTCAGATTATATTGAGGGAGTGAATCTTTGACATATGCAGCCATAATTTCTCCATCTTCAAAATGAATGGCATTATCTCCATCATCGGCATTAAAAGTCATATTATTTTTCCAGGGACCAAAAGAAGCCGGGCTATCGTAGTTGATAATTTTATTCACGATATCGCTGGCCTTCGCTGTAGTTTTAACCGGGAAACGGCCAATGCCAATATCCAAGGTATTGATTTGTGAATTTGAATAGTTGTTGATGTTTTCCTGATCATCCAAAAAACCAAAATAATCATCGGTACAATAGCCCAATGTTTTTTCGATACTCTCGTTCGTTTCATAGGTAGGAACCATGTTCGAGTTGTTGCTGATACGATCTTTATAGTCATAGGACGCATCACCAAAGAACAATACATAATCCGGTAAGTCGCTCAGAGACGAGCGGTCGTACAACATTTTTAAATAATCTCGAATGGCACTAACGTCTTGAGTACCTGAAGAAAACTCATTGTAAATTTCATCCGGCGTTAAAACAAGGGTACGGTAATTTCTTTTTTGTTGATGATAATTGGCCAGGCGTTCGGCTTCCGATTTTAAACTAGGATGTGTAATGATGATATAGTCGACAGGTTTATAATTGTGTAAATCCTGATTCATGATGGCGCCAATAGCAATGGGGGTTTGAACAATGCTACCATCAAAAGCTAAAAAACGATGTAATTGAGAAGCTTCCTGTTTGAAGCTAAAGGTCGAGCCATTGAATGTTCCGGTGATGGCAGTGGGTTGAAGTGGATCTGTGATATCCCAGATCTTCAATTGAGTATTGGCATTTTGTAAAGTGTATTGGGCCACATTTCCTGTTCCAACGGTATTCCAATCTGCAAAATTGAGATGTCCGTTAAAAACCAGATTTCTCCTACAGTTGATTTCAAAAAAATCGAGGTAGGCTGCTGCTGCACTATTCCCTTTAGTGTAAGAAAATTGCACATTCAGTGGCGCTGAAGTTACACTAACACTACTCGCAAAATCGGACATCCGCAAAACCGGATCACTGAAGCTGAATCCGATGGGTTGAAACTGGATACTTTGTGCCGGAGTGCCATTTACGGAAACATTCATGACGCTGATTCCGGATGAATGGATGGAACCCATACGCACCCTCAGTTCTACCGGAGAGCCGGCTTGTAAATTTTCAATGGGGGTTGCAAAAGTACGGTTCAGATACCGGCCGGGTAAATCGCTGAATTCTTCACCGTACCAGGCTTTGCCAAATTTGCCAAGATTACTGGAATCTTTCTCGTAAAAATAAAATTCATTAAAAGAGGTGGATGACACATTGGAAGCTGCACCAATACTGGTCGTGCCAATTCGTTTTCCGGGACCACTATTAAAGCTTAAAAAATAATGGCTTGTTTCCGAGTAAACGTTTTTTTGATGGGTGAAAGCTTTTTTGAGAGAGTCCTTCAGAATTCGATCAGGACCGGGGGCATAAAACAATAAATAATCACCCTGATTAAACTGTCCATCCCCACCATCTTCCACCCAAATGGCATTTTCAATCAAATCATCAGGTCTTGCAACGGCATTGTTTTCATCCAGCATTTGACCACCATTGCCGAATAAACGAATACTGGCAGGATTAATGGCAGATGCACTGATATTGAATTGATTTTGGATAAATTCGAAAGTGATTTTCTGAAGGCCGCCTTTGCTAACAGCAATTTTATACCATTGCCCATTTGCCAAAACGGAATGGTCGGCATATACCCGGGCACCTGCTGTTTTGGCGGCTACCGGATTATTTTCGTTCAAGGAAAGCCGGAATGAAATCAATTGTTCGATTTTGCCATCGGGCCTTTGAATATATTGTGGAATCAATATAAATGCCACGGGCACTTTTCTTTCTATGCCCAGACTGATTTGCGGATTCCATGTGGAAGGAAATTTGGTACCTGCTTTGAATATAGGTTGATCAATCACTTTGGTAGTCACCTGGCTCAGTTGTACATCGGGTAAGCTATAGTATTGGAGATTTCGCTTTTCGATGCGGTATAATTTGTTTTCGTCAATCTGAACATTTTCAACACCTCTGGGCAATACGGAATTCGATGCAGAACTGCTTTGCATCAGCACAGGTTCACGAAATTGAGCACTCGTCAGATTCGCAGTCATTAGGCCGGAAAGGGTCAGTATCCAAAGGACGGTTTTATTCATCATAACTTATTGCTGTTTCAAAGATACGCTTGTGATCGTTTCTGTAATCTATCTCCATGACGAAACTACAGACCTAAACGATAGGGATTTATACCGAAGTGAAATATGTAATAGCCCAATATTATTGGACTAAACATCTTTCCTATCGGCACTTACTCTCGTCCTGAAGACGAGATAAGATTTGGTCTATGAGACAAATCACACTGGTATCACTACCTTTTACTGCGTTTCGGTTCAAAAACGGAAGGAAGTATCAATTATTGTCCGGAATGCGTTTTTATTGCAATGAATCCGTCTTTAGTCGGACTCCTCCTCAGATTGTTCAGGATGCATGGTAAGTTTTACCTTTTGGATGCGCATTTTTTCAATACTCAATACCTGAAATTCAAATCGTTCGAAACTAATAATTTCATTGGCTTTGGGGAATTTACCTGCAATTTCGAGCACCAGACCGCCAATTGAATCACTCTCTCCTCTCACCTCTTCGAAAATTTCAAGTGGCTGGGCGATAATTCGGCAAACATCATTAATCAGGGTTTTACCTTCAAAGATGTACTGATTTTCGTCTATTTTTTTATACGCCAAATCATCTTCATCAAATTCATCTTTGATTTCACCAATGATCTCTTCCATGATATCTTCAAGGGTGACAATACCTGAGGTGCCTCCAAATTCGTCGACCACAACAGCCATGTGTGATCGTTTTTGCTGAAAAACCTTGAGCAAATCTTTGATTAATTTGGTTTCATGCACAAAGAGTGCAGGCCGAACGATCGTGTGCCAGTCCAGGATGTCCTCACGCACAAAACTGAGTAAGTCTTTGGTATATAAAATGCCCTTTACTTCATCCAGCGATTCTTCATAAACGGGAAGGCGTGAAAAGCCGGTATCCCTGACTTGGTTTTTTACCTGAGAAAAGTCCCAACTATAATCCAGAGCTGCAACATCCATGCGGGTGCGCATGATTTGTTTGACGGTAATTTCGTCAAAATTTAAAATGCCTTTATAAATATTTACTTCTTCCTTACTGGCCGTATTCCCGACGGTTAATTCCAGTACATGCTCCACATCTTCATTGCTGATTTCATTTTTTGATCTGACTTTAAATCGACCTTCAATGATTGAAGTGGATGAAACCAGAAAATTACTGAGCGGTTTAAATGCCTTATCAATCCATAATAAAATAGGCGCAGTAAAACGGGCCATAATCAGATTATTTTGGGTGGCATACACTTTGGGTAACACCTCGCCGAACAAGACGAGGAAGAAAGTAACCAAAACAACCTGGATCAGAACATTCAGAAGGGTGATGGTGGATGCTGAAAAGTCGGGGAACCACTGATCAATGCGTAATAAACTTCCAAAAAACATATTACTGCTGATGATTACCCCAATACTCAGGAAGTTATTACAAATCAGTAAGGTGGCTAAAAAACGTTTGGGGTGCTCCAATAAAGTTAGAATGCTTTTATGATTGGGGTCTTCCTTCTGTTTGATGTAATTGATATCCTTGGCCGATAAGGAAAAATAAGCGACTTCCGATCCGGCAATTAAAGCGGTGAGCAATAACAATACTACAATCAATAGACCGAGTACGATATAAGAATTCAGGCTGAGCGACTCTATAGAGAGTAAAACAGTGCGGTATAATTCAGTGTCAGAATCCAAAGGACAGGTTTTCGTTTAATACAACGCCTCTGCGAAGCAGACGGAGATGTGGCAAATATATATTAAAAAGGCAATTCTGAGTTCAACTCTTCGCTGTTGTCCGAAAGCATCCCTGAATTGTTATCGGAATGTCCCTGATAAGGGTCATTGTGTCTTTTATCAAGCATGACTAAATTGGTGGCAATAATTTCAGTCATAAAACGACGAACTTTATCCTTGTCTTCCCATGAGCGGGTTCTTAAACTACCCTCAATATGCACCAAACTTCCTTTGTGAAGGTATTTCGCGGCCAATTCAGCCAAGCCCCGCCATAAAACAATATTGTGCCATTCTGTTTGAGGAATGGTATTGCCTTTTTTGTCTTTGTATGATTCTGTGGTTGCGAGTGGAAATTTGGCTACCGGGATATTGCCTTCGATATATTGAATTTCCGGATCTTTGCCCAGATTACCGATCAGAAAAACATGATTGACTCCTCTCATCTTGGGGTGTTTTTTAAAAGTCTGTATTCAGTGCAGATTTTATCTTCTAAAGATAATTTAATTTTTGTAAAAAGGAAATTATCAGGCGTGGAAATGCAAAATGCGATAGTTTGGAAATGGGAACCCATAAATGATCAGGATCTATTAAGTCCTGAGGCTTTCGTGTGACAGGTATCCGATAAAAATGCCCTTTAATTTTACGGTGAGTGAGCGTTTGTTCTAAAATCAGATCAGGACTTTGTTTTTTGCCCGGTTTCAGCTTGTTTGCCAATAATAAACCATCATCAATTTGGGGGAATGCATACAAGTTTTGCCAAATATCCCGGCCGATTCGGCGTTGGATGAGTATATGACTTCTACTTTCTAAAACAACAAAATGCAAATCGCGCTCAATGACTGCGGCTCTTTTTTTAGGAACAGGCAGCTCCTTTATTTTCTGTTGTTGATAGGCAAAGCAGGTTTTTGTGAATGGGCATTCAGGACAGTTGGGTAACGCGGGTTTGCAGACGGTAGCGCCTAAATCCATGATAGCCTGATTATATAACCCTGCATGTTTTGGATCTAAGCATTCTTGAGCCAATTCGGTGAAAAAACGTTTACCGGGGGTCGTATCTGCTTCCTGAAAATGCCCAAAATAACGGCTTAATACCCGGATGACATTTCCATCAACCACTGCATAAGGTAAATTAAATGCAAAAGAGGAGATTGCTGCAGCGGTATAAGGGCCAATTCCTTTCAATTTGAGAATATCCTCATAATTTTCCGGAAAACGACCTTTAAATTCATCAACAATCATTTTGGCGGTTGCAAGCAGATTGCGGCATCGGCTATAATAACCAAGTCCTTGCCATAAGCGAAACACAGCCGATTCATCTGCCTTAGCCAATGCTTGAATGTTTGGATAATGTTTGAGGATGTTGAGGTAATATTTTTCACCCTGATCAACCCGGGTTTGCTGAAGAATGATTTCACTTAACCAGATTCTATAAGGGTCACGGATTCCTTTCCAGGGCATGCTTCTCTGATTCAGATGTTGGTGCCAATGCAGGAGTGTTTTGCTTAATGATTGATTTTTAGGCAATTATACAATTGTTAAAAGCGAAAAAAATAAAATACTAACAAAAAAAAGTTTAAGTTTGTGCGTCAAAAGAACAACAAAAATAATACTATTGTGAAGAAAGCTGACTTGATTAATCAAACAGCAGAGCAAACCGGTGTACCCAAAGTGGATGTACTAGTGTCCATAGAGAGTTTCCTTTCCAATGTAAAGAAAGCTTTGGCAGAAGGCGAAAATGTTTATATCCGGGGTTTCGGAAGTTTTATAACTAAAAAGCGAGCTGCAAAAGTGGGAAGAAACATCAAAAAGAACACAGCGGTTTACATCCCGGAACGTTATATTCCCAGTTTCAAGCCTGCGAAGGAATTTACTGAAGAAGTTAAAAAATTGAAATCATCCAATATTGAGGTTATCAAGGAGGACTAATCCATTCAATCAAAACGCCAGGTGCAAAAGAATCAACTAATTTTTATTGGGGCTGCGATCATGTTGGTGGCAGTCATTTACTTTTTGGGCAATTTTAAAGGATCCAAGGTCAGTAAACAAACCGATCGTCAGGAAATGAATGTCGGAGACTCACATCAGCATGAAGCAGATACAACTGCCCTTGATTTTGCGGCTTACGAAAAAAAGGTTACCGAAAAGTTGAGCTCCGCCCTTCAGGAAAGAGCAAAAGCCTTGACCCGGAAAGCTCTGGAAACTCAAAAACCAGAAGGTTTTCGGGATATCGCTGAGTTTTGGGAAGCCCAAAATGATTTAAATATTGCGGCTTTCTATTACAAAAAGGGTGCTTTTTTGGAAAATACTGAAAAAAGTGTCACTTTTGCCGGGAATCTGTTTCTGGCTCTACTGCAGAAAGCAGAAAAGCCGGACATCAGGAGGTGGCAGGCACAGGAAGCGATTCAAATTTTTAGTAAAGCACTGGAAATCAATCCTTCTAACCTCGACTCCAAAATCGCTTTAGCAACCTGCTATACGGAAGGAACCGGCGAAACAATGAAGGGTGTGACTCTTTTGCGTGAAGTCACCAAGCAGGATAGCAACAATGTTTCCGCGAATATTGTTTTAGGAAAATTGGCTATACAGTCGGGGCAACTTGACAAAGCAATCAAGCGATTGGAGCACGTTCTGACGATCGAAAAGGATAATACAGAAGCGATGTATTTTTTGGCGGAGGCATATAAAAATCAAGGCAATAAACAAAAAGCTATTGAACTCTTCGAAAAGTGCAAAAGCATTGTCAAAAATCCGGATTTTTCGAAAGAGATTGATCAGTATATATCGACTTTTAAATAAAAATATTATAAACTAAAATTATTTACCATGCCTTGCGGAAAAAAACGTAAACGTCATAAAATTGCTACCCACAAGCGTAAAAAGCGCTTAAGAAAAAATCGTCATAAGAAGAAATAATCATCTTCTTGAACTTGCTTCGTTGAATCATGCCACCCACTCTGGCATGATTCAGGCGTTTATACATGGTTCGTTTCAGGTTTCAATTTTTTATTGAAATCCTTGTGAGCGGATCAAAGTTTATTCGGAGTAGCAATAATTCAGTGTTTTGAACAAAGAACTCATCATCCAATCTTCGGATGCCGGTATTGAAATTGCCTTGTTGGAGGATAAAAAATTAGTCGAATTACATTTCGATAATTCCGGGGGGCACTTTAATGTTGGTGATCTGTATTTAGGCAAGGTCCGTAAAGTAATGCCCGGACTGAATGCCGTTTTCGTGGACATTGGTCACGAAAAGGATGCCTTTTTGCATTATACTGATTTAAGTCCTTACTTTAAAAGTTTGTTGAAGTATACAGAGTTGGCCATAAACGAAAAATCAGATACCCCATTTGATTTTTCGAAGTTTAAGTTGGAGCAGGAAATTGTGAAGACCGGCAAGGTGACTGAGGTGATTCAGGGGAAACCCCATGTATTGGTGCAAATTCTCAAAGAGCCGATCTCTTCCAAAGGGCCTCGAATTAGTTGCGAATTGTCCCTCCCGGGGCGTTTTATCGTGGTTACGCCTTTTAATAATTTTGTCAATGTTTCGCGAAAAATCCACTCGACCGAAGAGCGTAAACGCTTACAAAGGATCATTGAAAGTATCAAGCCGGCCAATTTTGGTGTTATTGTGCGAACTGCAGCAGAGGGACAGTCCACAGCTGAACTTCATAAAGACTTGTTACAAATCATTGATTCATGGAAGGCCATTCAATTTAATTTAAAAGGAGCACAACCACCCAGTAAAATTCTTGCTGAGCAAAATAAAACCACTTCACTTTTAAGGGATTTACTCAACAAAGATTTTAACAGCATCATCGCCAACGACTCTTCTGTTGTTCAGGATGCGAGGGAATATATTGCCGGCATTGCCCCCGGACGTGAAAGTATTGTAAGTCAACATCAGAATGGACAAACCATTTTTGATCATTTTGGCGTATCCAAACAAGTGAAAGCTTCATTTGGTAAGACAGTGATGCTGGATAGCGGAGGTTATATCATTATTGAACATACAGAAGCTTTGCATGTGATTGATGTCAATAGCGGTCACAAGTTTTCCAATGAAAATCAGGAGTCCACAGCTTTAAATACCAATCTTGAGGCCGCTCGTGAAATTGCCCGGCAGTTAAGATTGCGGGATATTGGAGGAATCATTATTGTTGATTTTATTGATATGAAAAATGCGGAACATCGTCGTGAAGTTTCCATGATGATTGAACAATTCATGAAAGATGATCGCGCTAAACATTCCGTATTACCTTTGAGTAAGTTTGGATTATTACAAATTACTCGTCAACGTTTAAGGCCTGAAATCACTATAGCCACCGGCGAAACATGTCCGAGTTGTCATGGTACCGGTAAAGTCAGATCTTCACAATTGTTATTGGATGACATTGAAAAACATATCAAATATCTGAAAGCCAATTTAAATGTCCGACTTTCTCTGCATGTGCATCCCATCATTAAATCACATCTGACGAAGGGATTGCTTTTTAATTCTATTTTTCATAAATGGAAAAAGAAATACGGTGCATTTACCATTCAGGAGGACGAAGGTTTTGAGTTTCTTCAGTACAAGTTCTTCGATGAAGGTACAGAGGAAGAAATCAAAATTTGAGATTAAGGGTTCACCTCAATGACCCATACAAATTTTCCCAATGCTTTTTTGTGTGAGGGTAATTCAATCTGAATGGATTGTTCTTTGGTTCGAGTCCAATT
>DAIRSC010000019.1:10385-18123 GCA_036804585.1 Chitinophagaceae bacterium | reverse complement strand
CAATAGGATACCCAACAATAAATTCCTACGAAAGCTATTCAGAGAATGTTCGATGTATAGAAATGAATGCGTAATTTCAAGATTCAACTTATGTTTGCAGGCATGTTAGAATTCATGGAATCTGTTGTTCCACTTGCACCATTAAGGAAATCTGCTGATCATCGTTCAGCTCTTTATTCACAACTATTGATGGGCGATTTGGTTCAAGCTCTGGGTGATGCTGAAGGGGATTGGCTACCTGTGCAGGTGTTAGGTGATGCGCAACGGGTGTATGTTTTACGTTCTCAGGTTCTACCCACATCCCGGCACAGAAATCAGGAACAAGTGATTTTTTCAGGTAGTGCTTGTCTAAAAACGAATGAAAAAAGCGTTGTGTTATCGGCTGGTACCCGCTTTGAAATCACCGAAAAAGGCCAAGTGCTGATAGGTAGTGTTAGTGGTGAACTGACCCACCATTCAGAAATCAATCCGTCAGATGCCATTTTTCAATTCTTGGGTAGTCCTTATCAATGGGGAGGCCTGAGTATTTTTGGAATAGATTGTTCGGGACTCTCAACCATGTACTATCGATTTCAGGGTATTCAATTACCTCATTTGGCCTCTGCACAAATTCAATACGGTCAGCCGCTTGATTTTTTATCAATGGCTCAAATGGGAGATTTAGCTTTCTTTGAAAATTCACTCGTCGAAATTGATCACGTTGTAATAATGCTCAACGATCTTGAAATTCTTCATGCTTCTGAGTCGTATGGCTGTGTTCGATTTGATTATATTGATCAGGAGGGGATTATTCAAAAAATAGGAGGGGGCCGCACCCACCGTTTAAGATTGGTGAAACGCTTAGGGATTTAGATGGCCTAGTTCATATAAATCCATGATTTCATTCATTTTTTCTTCATCGTTATTTTGCTCATAGGCGGTTGCGAGAGCCTCCATATGACTGAGCATAATTTGTTGATGAGACAAAGGTTTGAAGTGATCATCGTTACTTTCTAACTGATACTTTTTTAGATAAGCGTCCACGTCGTTTTGACTGTAAATTGTTCCATTATTGGGGTCAATATAAAACTGAACAACTGTGCGTGGTAGTTTATCAAAAAAATCGGTATGATGCCCATAATAAGCCAGCAGATATTGTCTGGGTAGTTGAATGGTTATAACCGACAAATCAAGTTTTTGGCAAAGCAACTGATAAATCAACGACAATGAATAGATGTTTCCTGATTTACTTTGCATCACTTCATTGAGGAAAAATAAATTGGTTTTATTTTCGTCTAAGTCCACTCCCTTGAATTTATACATATTGTAAAAAATACTGTTCAGAATGTTCACTTGTTCCAAAGGAGTGAGATATGGCGTCATTTCCAACCAACAACTTTGATAAATATTTTTGAAAGTTCGTCTGATTTCTGTTTCATCTAAATCAGGATATCGATATCGTGCCAATAAGATGGCCCCTTCCATCAAATCAGGTCGATCTAGTTTAAACCATTTTTGAAAACCTGTGTATATATCATGATAGTTTACTTTATGAATGATGCTTTCAATTCTTTCCTGAACCTTAGAGTCGGCAGTGTTTTCCCATAGGGTTTCCAGATTTGGAATGATGTCTTTTCCAAAATCTAAAATTTTTGCGGATATGGCCGTATATACCTCCTGATCCGGATCATCAAGGAGTTTCAGCAGAGCGACTATTTCACGGGTTGATTGCATACAAGATATAAAGTAGGTAATGAAGTAAAAGTAAAAGAAAGTGAATGGGTTAGAAATTTAGTTTTACACAAAATGCAGAAAAATGTGGATGAATCCATCACGCATAATTCAGGATTATTTAATGTAGAAACGATAAATTGTCGCAAATCTGAAAATCAAGTCGGGAAATATGATAAAAACCACCAAATTTGCAGTTGAATATGTCGGTAAAAGTACAACAACTCACAAAAGTTTATGGCGAACAAATTGCTGTAAATACTATACAATTTGAAATTGCAAAAGGTGAAATCGTAGGATTTCTTGGACCCAATGGAGCCGGAAAATCAACGACCATGAAAATCATTTCGGGTTATCTTCCACCTACCTCCGGACAAGCCTTTGTATGCGGTTTGGATGTGAGTGAAAATGAATTGGCCATTAAATCGCGCATTGGGTATTTACCCGAGAGTAATCCACTTTATCATGATATGTATGTACGTGAGTATCTGGAATTCCTGGCAGGCGTGCACAAGTTGGGTTCAAAGTCTGCAAATCGGGTAGATGAAATGATTCTTCAAACAGGATTAAACAAGGAATCGAAAAAGAAAATTGGTGAATTGTCGAAAGGGTATAAACAAAGGGTTGGTATTGCGCAGGCCATGTTGCATGACCCTGAGGTACTGATTTTGGATGAACCCACATCCGGCTTGGATCCCAATCAAATTGTGGAAATTCGTGAATTGATTCGGCATGTCGGAAAAGAAAAAACCGTCATTCTCTCTACTCATATCAAGCAGGAAGTTGAGGCCATGTGCGATCGGGTGATTTTGATTAATCAAGGGAGTATTGTTGCCGATCAAAGTCTTCCTAATCTTAAACAAAGCTATCCGGATCTATCGCTGGAGCAAATTTTCCGTCAACTAACCGGTTTACCCATTGAATCGAAATCCGAAGTCATGGCTGACTGATTCAAGAAATAGGATTAAATTTGGTCTGATGAAAGAATCTAACCTCGTTCATGAATTTGTCTCGTAGAATTTTTCTTTAATAAAGTTTGAGATTAACCGTCGGTCTTGCTTTTGTTTCTCGTCTGATATCTGCATTAGCTAGCCATCAAAAACCAAAAATTTTGATAATAAGCGCCGGATTTGCTGTTTTGTCAGTCACGTGTTTTCATAACCCATGATGGAGGAGAATCGATAGATTAGAAAGTTGGCAGTCGAATCCGGAGATAACGCAAATATTTTTACTTCATCGAAGGTAAATAACTCATGGCCTTCGGGGAATCGCGGTATCCAACTTTTTCCATGGTCAAAGGATTGAAGGATACCCTGATTAGCAACATCATACCAGCCTTCAGATGATCCGGTGGCTATAGTAAGCGAATGTGGAATTTTGGAATAATCTATAATCAGATCACCAATACCGCACAATGCGATTGGATATGAATCGCTTAGGCAAGTCCAGTTAGAACCCCGATCTTAAGTATAAAATAATCCACCGGTATAAGAACCTATATACATTTCGTTGCTATCGATTGGATTTACTGAAAAACATTTTAATGCACCAAAATGTTGGTCGGCCAAATGAGCTGAATCATTTATTGGCCCCAAAAAAGTCCAGGGGCGCTGATCGGCATGAAACTCATCACAAAGTGCATACCCTTGTTGTGCATTTGTCAAGAGAAAATGACCACAGAGCATCAAAATGAGTGGGATGTATTTCATGATGATACGAAATTAAGTCAAGGTAAAGACCCTAACAAAACCTCCTATAAAGGAATGATAGGGACATTGGCTTAAAAGCATTTTATTGAATAATCAACCGGTAAAAGCAACACGACTTCTTATAGAATAGCAGCTATTTCACATAAATCCTTGAGATAATAATCGATTAAATCAGGGGATGGTTCAATGGGGTGGGTGGTGGCCAGATAAACAGTCGTCATACCCACATTTTTTCCAAACTGCATATCTGATAAACGATTTCCAACCATGATAGATTTATTCAAATCGATGTCCGGAAATTGTTTCACTGCCTGATAGGCCATTCCCGGATTGGGTTTTCGATTGAGGGCATCGGTCGACAAGTCGGGTGCAAAATACATGGCATCCATTTTACCGCCACCCGATAGAATTTCTTGCTGTAAATAAGTATGAATTTCTATTAAATCTTCCTCTGTCATGAGTCCTTTACCAATACCTCTTTGATTGGTGACTAATAAAACTCGTTGAAATAAAGGTGTGATTTGATGGAGCGTTTCCAGCGCACCGGGAATAAAATGAAATTCATTGAGGTTACGGATATAATCCTCATTTTTTTCTTCATTGATGACGCCATCCCGATCAAGAAAGAGGCACCAGCTGTTATCAATACCGATTCTTTTCATGAAATATTTGTGGAGAATAATGAAGGGATTTCGCTTTGGGCCCGGGCATAATCGGTAGGTATGCCAATATCAATGAAGTACCCATCAGAAACATATCCAAAGAAGTCGCGTTCGTTCAGGTACTTTTCCAAATAATCTTTTTCGAAGGAGAATTTCTTATCAAAAGGGATATTCAGAAATGAATTTCGATACAAACAATAGACTCCGGCATTGATCAATCCTGATGCGCCAGGTTTTTTTTCTTCAAATCCCTCTACCTGAAATTGTTCGTTGATACTCACCAGTCCATATCGGTCGGCCTCAGTCATTGGCTTTAACGCTATGGTACAATCTGCCATTTTCGTTTGTTGAAAATTCAGCAATAAATCCAGATTCACATCCATAAAAGTATCACCATTCACAATAAAAACATCTTCGGTATCTGAATATGGCAGCGCATTTAAAATAGCCCCACCTGTTCCCAAAGGCTCTTCTTCTTCTGCAAAATCAAAGGCAAAAGGGAACTCATCCCGATGCGACATCACATAATCTTTGACCAGGTCTTTTTGATAGCCCACCGAAAAAATAATTTTACAGAAATGATGTTTTTTGAGGTGTTTACACAAATAATATAAAAAGGGTTTACCATGAATATCGGCTAAACATTTGGGTTTATCGGGCACTGATTCACGCAAACGTGTACCTAAACCTCCGGCCAGAATGATACAATCTTTATGCATGACCAAAATAATTTTCCTCAACCAATTGACAGATAATATGCCCCAGTAAAATATGCGATTCCTGAATACGTGGCGTATCATTGCTTGGTACATTCAGCAAATGGTCGCTGATGTTTTTCATTACACCGCCGCTTTCTCCTGTTAAGCCAATGGTAATCATATTTTTTAACTTGGCGGCTTTAAAGGCTTCAATAATATTTTTTGAGTTGCCACTGGTGGATAATCCTATCAATACATCGCCCGGTTGTCCGATTCCTTTAATCATGCGAGCATAAACCACATCATAGCTGTAATCATTGGCAACGGCCGTTAAATAAGAGGTATTACAATGAAGCGCCTCAGCGGGTAAAGCATCGCGGTCGGTGTAAAACCTTCCGGAAAACTCTGCGGCAAGGTGTTGGGCATCTGCAGCGCTGCCCCCATTTCCACAAAACAAAACTTTACCTCCCGAACGAAAAGTCTGGGTGATTATTTCGCTACATGTCTGCAATGTGGCAATGATACCCGGATTTTCAAGCTGCTTTTTTTTCGTATCGATTGAGGCTGAATTGATTTGTTGAATTTGTTCCTGTATATTCATGAGGTTCATCCATTTTAATTTTATTCAAAATATTATTGCGGTTTAAGACCTGCAGCCTGATACAATTTGGAGGCTTCGGTGGGATTACCCATTTGCGTGTAAATATCACCCATTGTTTTATAACAATTTAATCGCAAACTTTCATCCTGTGAGGCTGTATTCAACATGGTTAAAGCTTGTTGAAAATTACCAGCCCCCTGATAAGCTAAGCCCAAGTAAAAATAGCCCTGAGCATATTGCGGATTTTGTTGAATCAACTGATTAAATATTTGTATCGCGCCATTAAAATCTTTTTTCTGTAAGGCCATCATGCCTTTCAGGTTTTGAGTTTCCGGATTGGATGGATCTTTTTGATAAGATTTTTGAACCATCCTTTCGGCCTCATTGATCTGCCCGGATTGCATGAGCATATTCGAAGTGGTATTCAGGATATAGGTATTATCCGGATCTTTTTGCAAATATGAGCGGAAGTACATTAAGGCGCTGTCCAACTGATTGCGTTGCAAACAATCAAAGGCTTTTAAATCATCTTTAGATGGTCGCTTGATGATTGCGCACAAAGGTTTCCCAAAAACCTCCGCTTTATAAATGGTAGATGAAGGTAACCATGCTCCGGATTGAATGTCTTCATTCGGAATGAGCGCAATATGAAGAATTGCATAGTCCCATACTTTTTGATTTCTTTCATGATACCGCATGTAATCGATGTACATTTTTTTATCACCCGGGAAATACTTACCCAAGAGATGGGCGGCATTGGTGAGTACAATCACCGAATCGCCGTCTTTGATTTTGGGGTATTCATTTTTTTTGAACCAATCCGCACATTGTTTTAAGCTATTGTAGTAGTAGTCAACTTCATATTGGTTGTATGCCCCTTTTACACCTCCAACAATATGATTGTGGTAAGTAACCGTATTTGGGAAGCTGGAGGCGATAAAGTAAAGGGGTTCCAGAAGCATAAACCCTAATATCGCCAGACCGGCCATTTTTATTTTAAATTTATCCAATAACTGACCTACACGATGCCAGCCAAAACTGGCGAGAATGGCCATGGATGGGAAAATAAACAAAACATGGCGCCAGGCATGATACACATTCGATTTGCTGTAAATGATATAAGCTAAAGGGAAGAAGGCGGTGAATAAAACAAAATACAATATTTCAGATTTCATTTGTTTACGGAATCCCCATAAAAAAACGACCATTAAAATCAATCCTGCAAGAACGGCATAGGTGTTGGTAATGGCAAAACTCTTGGTTAAAAAATAAGCGGGTAATTCACCTGAAAATATTTTTTCACCTTCAAAAAGTTGACGAATATTGACTTTGAAATTACTCATTTCACTCAAAGCGGTCAAGGGGTTTTGAATGGGATTTTGTAACCCATAAGGCCATAATAAACTCCCGGCTAAATAGCCCAAACCACCTGTAATAAGTATGGGTTTGAGATAAGCAGAAAAATTAAAAGCTTCTTTCCTGAATTTTGTCTGAACCATATAGGTAATCACCAGAAATACAACCAAATATGGAATCAACAAGATACCTCCAACACGGATATTGATGGTTGCACCAATACTGAGGATGGCCCAGAGATAATCAGTTTTTTGAAGATTGGGGATACGTTCAAATAACTGAATGATAAAATAAATAGCCATGATGTAAGCGGACGCAAAGGGGATATCTTTCGGGTTATTCATGGCATGACCCAGAAAGAAAGGCGATAAAAACATGAGCCAGACCAGCATCGTGGCCGTTTGTTCATGCATACATTTCAAAGCGATTTTTGATGCGAAATAGATCCCTAAAAATCCGGCCCAAGCATTGAGGATATGTCTGGTGGTGTATTCGTCCAGCGGCGAAATAGTATTTATAATGGCACAAATCAAATCAAAAAATCCCCCGTAATATTGAATAACACCATCCCGGTTGTATTCTTTCGGCATATTAAAAACCGTTTCATCCGAAAAGAATGAGGTAAAATAGCGAAGAATAGCTTTTCCGTATTCATTCATATCGACCTCATCACCACTTAATCCATAGGAAAAAGACATGATGGTCATTGCTATAAAAACCAAGGCTAAACTGATTGGATAAATTTTTTTCCAAATCGGAGAAAGGGGAGAACTCTCGCTGGTTGATGGGCTTGAAGGGGCCATAAGCTTTTCTGACATGCTTTTAATTCTATAGGGGGTGAAGATAATTCAAAAAAAGATGAAAATAATTCACAGAACTTATGCTCATGAAAGAATCCCGGATTTTGATGTCAGGTTGTCAAGCGACGCTGCTTTGGAGCTTTTCTCCTGAATGGACTTGCCTGTAGCGGTCTCTTCCATATGATCCGGCCTCTTATGGCAT
>DAIRSC010000019.1:0-10375 GCA_036804585.1 Chitinophagaceae bacterium | reverse complement strand
CGTCATTTCGTCGGCATATTCCAATTCTCCTCCAAAAGCGACTCCTCTGGATATTGTGGTTACTTTCAGCGGGAATTCGTTTAGCTTTTTGCAAATAAAATACGTGGTGGTATCACCTTCCAGTGTTGGGCTGAGCGCCAGGATAATTTCTTCAACCCGGTTTTCCTGCAGCCTGTTTATCAGCGGATCAATGTTCAAATCTGCCGGTCCGACGCCATCTAATGGAGAAATTAATCCACCCAGCACATGGTACAATCCGCTGTATTGTTGAGTTGCTTCTATAGCCATCACATCACGAATATTCTCTACCACACAAATGGTAGAATTCCGGCGTGTAGAATCATTACAAATGCCACAAACGGACAAGTCTGAAATATTAAAACATACCGAACAAAACTGTATTCCTTTTCTTAAATCTGATATCGCTTGTGAAAATTTTTCTACCTGAGGGATATCTTGTTTCAGTAAATGTAAAACCAATCGAAGAGCCGTTTTTTTGCCGATGCCAGGTAACCGTGAAAACTCCAGGACAGCGTTTTCGAGTAATGATGATGAAAATTTCATGTTAGCCCAACAAAGATAAGGATCAGTTGAGGCAATGAACAAATTGGAAAGAAGAATGTCCGTTTCGCTTCAGAAGCGTTTTGACCTTTTTGGGATTCCCGATAATCTTTATTTGGTTGATATCGATGATTTCCGAAACTTCAGATTGCGTGCAGGACTTCCGTAAACTTTCAAAATAATCCATATAAAACGACAAGATCTGATCATTACCGAAAGCCCCTTGCATGGTCACCAACAAATCACCGTGTTGAAATGGCATTATTTTTTGAACTTTTTAGGTTTGTAATAATTGAGATTATTGCCACAACCGCAACCTTTTTTTACAGCACATGATTGTAGTCCGATGGTCAGCAAGAACAAGAAACCCGTTAGGATGAGTAATTTTGATTTCATATCTCGTTCTTCGTAATAGTTGTGTAAAGATATGTAAATTGCCCAAATCTTGAGTAAGAGAAAAAAAATTTTGATCGCTCCATTGGATTGGGGTTTAGGGCATACTACCCGTTGTATTCCTCTTGCGCAGACTTTTATTTTGGCTGGTTGCGAAGTTTGTTTTGCAGGAAATGCCATACTACTGGAGTTATTCTAGGAGTTTTTCCCGAATCATCGTTATTTCGATTTAAAGGGGTATCGTGTACAGTATTCCAAATCAGCCTTGGCTCTTCCAATTAAGATGCTGATTCAAATTCCTAAAATTTTAAGGGCAATTCAAACTGAACGAAAATGGTTGGAAGAATTAAATCACACTGAGCATTTTGATGCCATAATTTCTGATAATCGCTACGGATTACATTTGAATAATATCCCTTGCGTGATCCTCACTCATCAAACTGAAATAAGGGTGCCGGGATCGAGATTACTTCAAAAAATACTGAATTTTTGGAACCGTCAATTCCTGATGCGCTTTCGGGAGGTTTGGATTCCGGACGATGAAAATAGAAGTCTGAGTGGTGATTTGAGTAGGCACTCGCTCAAGAATGTTCGATATTTAGGAAATATTTCAAGACTTGATAATCAGATGATTAGAAGCTTTAAATTAAATATATTGTTTATTCTTTCCGGTCCTGAACCGCAACGCTCCCTGTTAGAAAAGGAAATTCTTGGCTTAGCCCTCAATGGCCTGGAAATCGTACTGCTTCGTGGTTGTCCGGCTGCTAAAACTTCCATCACCCGAAAAGGTTGGAAAATTTATCCTCACCTCCCATCAGATCAACTTTCGGAACATGTCAAAAATGCAGATTTGATTGTTTGCCGGAGTGGATATAGTACCATTATGGACTTATTTAAATTAGGGAAAAGGGCTCTTCTGGTTCCTACGCCCGGTCAAACCGAACAAGTTTATTTGGCTGATTATCATGTTCGCAAACATGGATTTAAGACATGTCGACAGGGTTCCCTTCGCGAAATTCCTGCTTCCTTTTGGCAAGAAGTTTTACCACCTTTGGATCCGGCATATTTAGTCAAAACAAGACTTCAGGTGGTTGTTCACAAATTTATTGATCATTTAACCTGAAAGCTTGAAAGAGGGTATTAACAAATAAGCAAAAACCTTATATTTGTAAGCCTTAATATTATAGTTTTTCTGGATGGGAATTTTATTGCCATGAATCCTGCTTTTGTCTGGATGGATGTGAATGGAATCGGATACGAGGTCAATATCAGTTTATACACGTATTCTAAGATTCAGGGCTTGCAAAAAGGAAGATTACTTACCTATTTGCAGGTAAAAGAAGATGGCTTCTCGCTATTCGGATTTCATGACGAAGATGAACGTCAATTGTTTATGCAACTCATTTCAGTTGGTGGAATTGGTGCATCAACGGCCAGGATGATGTTATCGAGTATGAAAACGGAAGAAATCACCCAAGCTATTGTTTCAGAGGATGAAAAATCATTGGAGCGGATTAAAGGGATCGGGGCAAAATCAGCCAAAAGACTCATTTTAGAATTGAAGGATAAATTATTAAAGGGAAAACCCGTCGGTCAAATTTCGGTCGTTATGCACAATAATATAGACCAGGATGCGTTAAATGCCCTGGTCAGCTTGGGGATAGCTCGGCAAGCAGCCATTCAGGCATTGGAAAAAGTCAATAAGCTAAAACCCAATGCCGGTTTGGAGGAGAAGATAAAAAGCGCACTGAAACAGATTTAAAGAACTTGAAGAACCTAACCCAATATTTGCTACAATTTGTTGTGATCTTTGTTATCACACTTCTCGTGCTATCGGCAAATGATCATGCCTTCGCATTTCGGTATGCATTTTTTTCCGTGCCATCGGTTGATAGCCCGGAGGCTCCCAAGGATACATTAAAATTTCCTATACAAGATCGGGCGGCAGATAAATTCAACGAAGACCCTCCATCGCAATTCGATTTAAAAGACCCCAAGAATATTCAAACCGAGGTGACATATGACCCTGATTCTCAGCAATATGATATTAAAGAGAAAGTAGGAAGTGAAAATTATCGGACACCTTCCTTTATGACCTTCGAAGAATTTATGCGATATCAGGCCGGTAAAGATGAGGAGGCCTATTTCCGAAAACGAAGTAATTCAATTGCCCAAATCACTAAAAAAGGCGGTACCGTGCCTAAAGTCAATCTGGGAAGTGCCATGTTCGACCGCATCTTCGGAGGCAGCACCATTGAGGTGAAACCACAGGGAAATGTGGATTTATTTTTCGGAGGAAACTGGCAGAATATACAGAATCCGACCTTGGTTCAAAGTGCACAGAAATATGGCATTTTCGATTTTGATTTGAATATGAATATCAATATGCTGGCTAAAGTGGGGGAGAAGATCAAAATGAACTTCAATTACAACACCCGAGCCACGTTTGATTTTGAAAATCAGTTAAAACTCGAACATACCGGACAAGAAGATGAAATTATTAAAAAAATTGAGGCCGGTTATATTAGTTTTCCCCTGAAAACGCAATTGGTACAAGGGGTTCAATCCTTATTCGGATTACGTACCCAACTTCAGTTTGGTCGGCTGATGGTGAATTCCGTTGTCTCGCAGCAAAGATCTAGACGTGAGAGTTTTACTTTACAGGGTGGGTCTCAAACACAGAATTTTTCAATAAATTCTGACAATTACGAGGATTTTCGACATTTCATCCTGACCCAAAGTTTTCGTAAGAGTTTTAATGGAGCCCTGAAAAGCTATCCCATTATTCAATCACTCAATAATATTAACCGGCTCGAAGTATGGGTGACCAATCGGAATGGTACTGTGGAAAATGCGCGGGATGTAGTTGCATTTCAGGATTTAGGAGAACCAGAACCCTATCGTCCGGGATTCTTCAAAGCCTCTAACGGCCAAGCGGATAATTACGCCAACACTTTATACAATCAGGTGATTCAATATCCGGGTATCCGCGATATTGGAACTGTGGTTAGTGGTTTACAATCTCTGGGCCTTCAAGGTAGAATCGATTTTGAAAAAACATTTGCCCGCAAGTTAAATCCGACTGAATTTACTTTTAACCCTCAATTGGGTACCGTAAGTGTAAACACTCAATTACAACCGGATGACGTGGTGGGTGTGGCCTTTGAGTACACCAACAATGGGAAGGTTTATCAAATCGGTGAGTTCGCGCAATCCTTACCACCGGACAGCACAAATCCCAAAGTATTGTTCTTAAAAATGCTGAAAAGTACTTCGCCCGATCCCACTGTTCCTTTGTGGGATTTGATGATGAAGAACGTTTATTCACTTGGAGCAAGTCAGATTGGAAAAGACGATTTTCAGTTGAATGTATTTTATTTAGATCCGGGGGGGGGGCAAAAACGTTAAATACCTGAAGGCCCACAAGCCTGTATTCCGTTGTTTAATTTATTGAATCTGGATCGGCTCAATAACCAAAATGATCCACAACCGGATGGACGTTTCGATTTTATAGAAGGACTTACGATTAATAGTCAGCAAGGACGTGTCATGTTTCCCGTATTGGAACCATTTGGTGAGGATATAAAATGGGTATTTGGTGGAGATCCGGCACTGGAAAAAAAATACCTTTACCGCATTTTATATGATTCTACAAAGAATATTGCCATTCAATTTCCGCAATACAATCGTTTTTTAATCAAGGGTACTTTTAAATCCTCCAACTCTTCTGAAATTTATTTGGGTGGTTTTAATATTCCTCAAGGTTCTGTAAGTGTTTCGGCGGGCGGACAAAAACTCACTGAGAATGTTGACTATTCAATCGATTATGGTATTGGTAAACTTCGTATCATCAATGCGGGTGTATTGAATTCGGGTATCCCAATCAGTGTTTCGTATGAAAACAATGCCACCTTTGGTGCGCAGCTTCAAAATTTCGTCGGAACCCGTTTGGATTATTTTGTGAATGATAATATCAACATCGGGGGAACCTTATTAAGGCTATCCGAACGACCTTTCTTCAATAAAGTCTCTTTTGGAGATGATCCTATCAAGAATACGGTACTGGGATTAGATTTTAATTATCAAAGTGATCTTCCAAAACTGACTCGATTTATCGATAAACTCCCTTTGGTTTCAACAACGGCTCCTTCGATGTTGGTGGCCAATGGAGAATTTGCAAAACTCATCCCCGGTCATAACCGTTTAATCAATGACCCGATCAATGGGGAAAGCAATATTTATATTGATGATTTTGAAGGAACTAGAAGTGGATATGATTTAAAATTCCCGGTTATGAGTTGGAGTTTGGCCAGTACACCAGAAGGTGCTACCGACCGCTTAGGGAATATTTTATTTCCGGAGGCTAGTTTAGTAAACAACTGGAATTATGGTAAAAACAGGGCAAAACTTGCCTGGTATAATTTAGACCCTTGTTTGGTGGATCCCAGACAGAATTGTATGCCGGAACATTTAAAAAATGATACCGCACAATTGAGTAATCACTATCTCCGATTGATTCAACAACAAGATGTATTTCCATTGCGATCATATACCTCTCTTCAGGGTAACCTGACGACCTTGGATTTAGCTTTTTACCCAAAAGAAAGGGGGCCATATAATTTTGAAACAACATCAATCAACGCGAATGGCGAATTACTCAATCCACAAAAACGATGGGGTGGAATCATGCGTCCGATTGATTTCAGTGATTTTGAAACGGCAAATGTTGAGTTCATTGAATTCTGGCTAATGGATCCTTTTATTAATCGACCGAATGACCCCGGAGGTTCTTTCTATATCAATTTGGGTAACATATCTGAAGATATCCTGAAGGACTCACGTAAGTTCTTTGAAAATGGTTTGCCTTATCCACCCGATCCCAGAAAGGTAGATCAAACCAATTGGTCGAAAATACCCCGATTTCAACAACAATTAACGCCAGCATTTGACAATAATGTGGATGCACGTAATGCGCAAGATGTCGGTTTTGATGGGATGAGTAATGCCGAAGAATCAGCACAATATCAGCAATACCTCAATGAATTGTTGAATAATTTCGGCGCAACTTCAGCAGCATACTTGGATGCCGTTTCCGATCCGGGTAATGATGATTTTCACCACTTTAGAGGAAGTGATTATGATGGTCAGAATTTAGCCATCTTCCGAAGGTACCGACGGTTCAATAACCCGCAAGGCAATTCTCCTGTAACGGATAATAACTCGCAGTTTTCTAATGCTTTTACCAATGTTCCGGACGCGGAAGATATCAATCGTGATAATACCCTGAATGAAAATGAACAATATTTTCAATACCGAATTGACCTCAAACCGAATATGAATGTGGGTGAAAATTATATCGTCAACAAAAAAATTTCTTCGGTAAAATTTACAAATAATACCAATCGACAATAACCATGGTAACAGTTAAAAGTGCCCATCCGTGAATTTACTAATCGCATAGGTGGTATCAATGATTTTAAATCCATTCGTTTTATGCGAATGTTTCTCAATGGTTTTCAGGATAGTATTATTCTTCGTTTTGCACGTTTAGAACTGGGGCGAAACCAATGGAGGAGATATACCTTTTCGCTTAAGAATCCCGGTGAAATTATTCCGGATGACGAAGAAAAATCTACTTTGTTTAATTTGTACTCAGTTAGCTTGGAAGAAAACTCAGGTCGTTCGCCCATTCCGTATGTGATGCCTCCGGGTATCGTGCGCCAGCAGCAGCAGGTGAGTAATGGCCAAAATGTCCAGAATAATGAACAATCCTTATCGATTCAGGTTTGTAATTTATCGGATGGAAATGCCAAAGGTGCTTTTAAATCATTGGGCATGGATTTAAGGCAATTCAAGAAAATTAAAATGTTTATTCACGCCGAGGCCATTGAAGGAACGGGAACATTAAAACAAGGTGACCTTCGAGCATTTATCCGTTTGGGTAGTGATTTTGTCGGTAACTATTATGAATATCAAATCCCATTAACTTTTACCTCATTTGGTACACGCGATCCTCAATTGATTTGGCCACAAGCCAACGAATTGGATTTGGTGATGAGTGAGTTGGTGAAAGTAAAACAGGAGCGTAATCTGAAAGGAGCCAATTTTGCTGTGCCTTATATCGTGCAGGACAGTAAAGGAAATTATATTAAGGTGGTAGGTAATCCGAATATTGGAGATGTGAAAATGGCGATGGTGGGTGTGTTGAATCCCCAAAAAACCCCCAATGATCTCACTGATGATGGCGGTAAAAAATGTGCTGAAGTTTGGTTCAACGAATTACGTCTTTCAAATATGGATGAAGAAGGCGGTTATGCAGCTCTTGGAAAAGTTGATTTACAATTAGCCGATATCGGAGTCATCAAAATGAGCGGGAATATGCACACCAGCGGTTATGGAAATATTGACCAAAAGGTGAACCAACGTTTCCGGGATGATTTCAGCCAATTCGATGTTTCGGCCAATATCAATGCCGGTAAGTTTATGCCCAAATCATGGGGTTTGCAATTACCGATTTTTGCCGGGTACACCCAGTCTGTGAGTAATCCAATTTTTGATCCTTATGATTTAGATATTCTATATAAAGATAAAGTAGACGGACTTTCAGCAAAAGAGAAAGATTCCATCAAACAAAGAGCGCAGGATTTTACCTCGGTTAAAAGTGTTAACTTTCAAAATGTGCGTATTGTGCCGATGAATAACAATCGCAAAGAGCCCTGGGATTTACAAAATTTTGATGTCAGTTATTCTTATACCCAAACCAATAAACGCAATCCTTTGGTTGAAAAAGATGAACTCGATGAACATCATGCCAGTTTGGGCTATACCTACGCCCCTAAATTAAAATCCATAGAACCATTTAAAAAGTTGGTTCCACAAAAATGGAAATATCTGCAATTGATTCGTGATTTTAATTTTAGTCTTCTGCCTTCAAATTTCACTTTCCGAAATAACGTGAATAGAACCATCGGCGAAACACGTGTTAGAAATATTGATGAAGGAGCTTATCCCTTACAACCTTTATATTTCAAATTCTTTACCTGGAATCGGATGTATAACCTTCGTTGGGATTTAACCAAATCATTGTCCTTTGATTATTCGGCGAGTAATAATTCCCGTGTGGATGAACCAATCGGCCGAATAGATACCAAGGAAAAGAAAGATACTTTCTGGAGTAATGTGGGGCGATTTGGACGTAACACCAATTATACCCAATCACTCAATGCCAATTATAATGTACCGTTGAACAAGTTTCCTTTGCTTGATTGGACAACGATTCGGGGAAGTTATGCAGCGACTTATACCTGGAACAGTGCTTCCCTGCTCGCAAAGAGTTTAGGGAATACGGTTGGTAATACCCAAAACAAACAAATCAATGGCGAATTTAATTTTTCTAACCTCTACAACAAGGTGAAATTTCTCAAGAAAATTTTAAATAACGCACCTGCCGGTCCGCCGGGAAAAGATAAAAATGGTAAACCAAGTCAAACACTACCCGGTAAAGGAGGTCCGGGAAAAGGTGGTGATCGTGAACAAGGCCGAGATACCGGTGGTGGAGGCCTTGGCGGGGATAGCAGAGATATAACCCAGGATAATGCGCGTGATATGCCGAAAGATTCTCGTGATAAAAAACAGAATAAAAAGGAGCAAGAAGATAAAAAAGATACCCAGGATACCCAAAGTGGAGGTGCGCGTGAAGTACAAGTATTTAATACCAATCCGAATGCAAAAATCACAACCACTGATAAGAATGATCAGGCACGGAAAGATTCAATTGCCAAAAAGAAAAAATCATCTGTAGTGAAAAAGGAGAAGAAACCTAAAGAGAAAAAAGAATGGGTTCCTTCGAGTGGAGTCAGAGCGATTGGTAATGTATTCTTGATGGTGAAAAGAGCCAGTTTTAGTTATAACGAAAATATGGGGACTACTTTACCGGGATTCATGGATAGTACGCGTTTTCTGGGCATGAATAATGTAAACAATATGAACCCCGGATTACCTTTTGCTTTTGGTATGCAACCTGACCGATTGTGGTTAGAAAACAAAGGTCGCGACAACGTATTAACCCGAGATTCTTTATTCAATGCACAGTTTCAACAACAGTTTTCTCAATCTTTAAATATTACCGCAAATTTGGAACCTTTAAAAGATTTTAGGATTGATTTAAACCTGACCAAAACCTTTAATAAAGCCCATGCCGAATTATATAAAGATACCATTGGTGGTGGAAGTGAATATGTTAGTTTGAATCCTTATGAAACCGGTGGGTTCTCCATTTCGTATATCGCCATAAAAACCATGTTCCAAAATACGGATCGTGGCGAACTATCACGGGCCTTTGATAATTTTGAGAACAACCGAAGAGTCATTTCTGGAAGATTGGGAGCCATTAATCCATACACCGGCGGTCAGAAAGCACCTGAAGATCAGGATTACCAAAAAGGCTATACCCGTTATGCGCAGGATGTATTGATTCCCGCTTTCTTATCCGCCTATACCGGTAAAGATCCAAAGACTTTTCCATTGGTCAATAATAGAAACGAAAACATACGATCCAATCCGTTCCGTAATATTATGCCAATGCCAAACTGGCGAATTGTTTACTCCGGATTATCCCGCACCAAGGCATTCAGAGAGATCTTCCAAAGCTTTACCCTCAACCATTCTTATACCGGTACTTTAAGTATGAATAGTTTTAATAGTGCCTTACAGTATCGGGATGTTTATGCATTGGGCTTTCCATCCTTTATTGATTCAGTCTCGCATAACTATGTACCTTATTTTATGGTACCTAACATGACACTGAATGAGACATTTGGTCCTTTATTGGGTATCGATGCGACCTTTAAAAGCAGTTTAAATATTCATATTGAATACAAGAAGGCCCGTCAGTTAAGTATGAGTTTAATTGATTATCAGCTGAGCGAAACCAAGAGTAGTGAAATTCAAGTTGGAGGTGGTATGCGATTTAAAAAAGTACAGGTACCGATTAAATATTTTGGAATTAATAAATTAAAAAGTGATGTGAATGTAAAAGTGGATGTTGGCTTGAGAGATGATCGTACCAGTATTAATCGCCTCGACCAACGGGAGACAAGAGATACCCGCGGACAGAAAGTAATTACGATTTCACCATCTATCGATTATATCCTGAACCAGAATGTTACATTGCGATTCTTTTATGATCGCCGTCAGAGCATTCCTTATGTTTCCAATGCCTATCCGATTACAACTACGCGTGGAGGTTTGATGATCCGGTTCCTCTTGGGGCAATAGTTTTAAACCCATCAAATGAGGCATGAGGATATTCATCACACCAATGAAGATTTAATCTCAATAACCATTTGGCCTTTGTAAATTCTAAACTTCTTACATGATAAAAGTCAGGAAGCCGGATTACCTTTAATATGCACAATACTAT
>DAIRSC010000018.1:0-18125 GCA_036804585.1 Chitinophagaceae bacterium | reverse complement strand
AATGCGCTACTCCACCTACTTGGTACTTACTTTCGAGATTAAAAAATGTTAGTTGGGCTAATTTAAGATGAACCCCCAGACCAAGGGGCACCGAAAAAGAACTTCCACCTTAGCGGAAAGACATATTTGCTCCGGCCGTTAAATAAGGAGCAGCAAAATACCTGTTACGATCCAGAAAGTTAAATGCACCGCGTACTTGCAGCGATCCGAATAAAAAGGCTTGTTTAATCGCTAAATCATTGTATTTGGACATGATGAATAAACTATCTTTTGAAGAGGCAGGATAATGTAATTGACTGATGGTTCCTGCAAAACTTAAATCCAACATACGATGCAATTCATGCCAATAACTAACCCGAATAGCGGGATCCCAGTACAAAACCTTTTTTTGACCATCATCATTATTCAACGTACGATTTTGTACAAAATACTTTGCCGTTTGCGGACCGTAAAAATCGAAAGCGCCAAAATGAATTCCTATCCCATGTTTTGTTTGAGCGCTTAGCTGAACATTCAAACCAATGAGAATGATTAAAAAAAAATAGTACTTTTTCATGCAAAAATTTGTACAAATGTATTGGAAAGCTTGCACAAATGACCTACCTCAAAGAGGAATGTTTTATGAAATATTGCAAGAATCAGAAGTTATACACATTGTTAATTAATGTTCCGAAAACACAGCAATTCAAAAACTATCTTTGCTTACCATGATCCAGACCCACCCGAACGTTAAAATATTCTCTGGAAATTCTTCAGCTGTACTGGCCGAAAAAATATCAGAACTTTATGGCCAACCACTCGGCAAAGTAACTATTCAAAAATTTTCGGATGGAGAATTTCAACCGGTTTTCAATGAAAGTGTAAGAGGCGATTTTGTTTTCCTCGTTCAAAGTACCTATGCTCCAACCGATAACCTGATGGAGCTTCTGATGATGATTGACGCCGCCCGCAGAGCATCAGCCGGATACATTACCGCCGTCATCCCCTATTTTGGATTTGCCAGACAGGATAGAAAAGACAAGCCCCGTGTGAGTATTGCTTCTAAATTGGTCGCCAATTTATTGACTACAGCAGGCGCACATCGCATCATGACCATGGATTTACATGCCCCACAAATTCAGGGATTTTTCGACATTCCGGTGGATCACTTGGATAGTTCAGCCATCTTTATTCCTTATATCGAAAAACTAAATATTCCGGGAATCACCTTTGCCTCACCGGATGTAGGCAGCACCAATCGTGTTCGAGAAGTAGCCAGCTATTTTGGCGCTGATATGGTTATTTGTGATAAGCAACGTAAAAGAGCCAACGAAGTGGCTTCCATGACTGTCATTGGAGATGTAAAAGATAAAGACCTTATTCTGATTGATGATATTTGTGATACTGCAGGCACACTCACTAAAAGTGCGGCGATGTTAATAGACAAAGGCGCTAAAAGTGTGAGAGCTTTCTGTACACATCCTGTTTTGAGCGGAAAGGCTTATGAAAATATTGAAAATTCGGTCCTCAGTGAGCTGGTTGTTTGTGATACAATTCCGTTGAAACAGATTACACCAAAAATTAAAGTATTGAGTACTTCCGAGTTATTTTCTGTTGCTATTCGTAATGTTCATGAAAATAAATCTATCAACAGCCTCTTCATTCATAGTCATCTGAAAGAAAAGATGAAAGCCTTGGCAGAATCAGAATAATTATTTGCTTGAGATAGAAATCAAGTGTCTGTGTCTAATTGAAAAATCCGCGTAACTTTGCGCGTCAAAAATGAGTTCATACCATGGGAAGAATATTTGAAGTACGTAAATCGGCCATGTTTGCCCGCTGGGATAAAATGGCAAAAAACTTTACCCGCATTGGTAAAGAAATAGCTATTGCCGTTAAAAATGGTGGCCCCGACCCCGATAATAATCCTGCCTTACGACGCTGCTTCCAAAATGCGAAAGCTGTTAACATGCCTAAAGACCGCGTGGAAGCTGCGATAAAGAGGGCCTCCGGAAAGGATTTAGTAGATTATGAGGAAATTGTATACGAGGGCTTTGGACCACATGGCGTGGCAATTCTGGTTGAAACCGCAACAGATAATGGTACTCGTACCGTGGCAAATGTCAGAGCCCTTTTTAACAAAGGTAACGGCGCAATGGGCAATAGTGGTTCCGTGGCGTTTTTATTTAATCGTATGGGCGAATTCACCCTAAAAAATGAAAACCTGAATTTAGAGGAACTTGAACTGGAAGGAATAGATTATGGTATGGAAGAAATGGGTGAAGATGCTGAAGGAAATTTAGTTATTCGAACCGGATTCAATGACTTTGGTAAAATGAGTGATTTTCTTGAAAGTAAGGGTCTCACGCCGACCAAAGCAGAATTAACCCGCATTCCAGCCACCTATGTTGAGCTTAGCGAAGAACAATCCAATGAAGTATTGGAGTTGGTGGATAAATTAGAACAAGATGATGATGTACAAAAAGTATATCACAACCTTGTATAGGACTCTGTCTAAATTGTGGATGATTGCATTTTCTAAATCCTTGAATAAAGGTTAATTTTATCGCTACTATGTTACACTTTCAATATCGGCAGCGATACGTTCTATTGTTGCTATCTATCCTGTTCATGTTTATTTCCTGGCTAACACTTATCCGGGGTCAATCTGTTTCGATGATTGAAGATGATGCCAATCAAAATCCGGCATTACGAAAAAAATGGGAGGAACAAATGTTGGCTGATCCGGCCACAGGCATCATTCCACCCGGTATGCGTTTACGTGAATTACAAACGTATCGATCTGAATTATCAATCAATGCTGCGTATCGGGGAGGCCGAGGTGCTAACTGGCAATCACGTGGCCCTTGGAACGTGGGTGGTCGAACCCGTTCAATGGCGGTGGATATTAAAAACGAACAACACTTAATTGCCGGAGGCGTATCGGGCGGTATATGGTCAAGTGAAGATGGAGGAAATTCATGGACTCGAAAAACGGCACCGATGGATCATCCCGGAGTGGTGAGTATTGCTCAGGACACCCGCATTGGCCATGAGCATATGTGGTACGCCCTTTCAGGAGAGCTATATGGTACCTCTGCCAGCGGTGGTGGTCATGATGCCTTTTATTTGGGCGATGGCGCATTTGTTTCTTTAGACAATGGGAATACCTGGAAGCCATTGGCAGCCACTGCTGTAGGCAATCCCGGTTCCTTCTCTACCAGTTATCAAGGCGGCTGGAAGATTGGCTGTTCCAATGTAGATAGCGTAAATACATGTGTTTACATGGCAGTATATGGTGGTATTTATCGTAGTACTGATACCGGAAAAAGCTGGAAAGTCGTACTGGGTGCAGGCAATGATTCTTACTTTACCGAATTTGCTATTGCGCCATCAGGTATCATTTACGCGTCCTTAAGTTGGGATGGAAATGCGAAAGGATTTTTTCGTTCGGCAGATGGGGTCAATTTTACAAACATCAAACACGTCTTCATAAAAAGTGCGAATCGAACGGTCATAGAAATTGATGTCAACAACGAAAATGTGGGCTATTTTTTAAGTGAGCTGCCGAGTGATACTTCAGGGGGTGTTGAGACAAAAGACTATGAAGGCAATCCTGAGTGGGTTTCATTATGTAAATATCAATACTTGTCAGGTGATGGTACAGGAATCGGCGGACTATGGAGTAATTTATCGACCAATTTACCGGTAAACAACCCGAATCAATTTGACCGCTTCAATTGTCAGGGCGGATATGATTTAATGATAGAAACCCAGGCTGGTAGTGAACAAATTTTTATCGGTGGCACGAATTTATACCGTTCGCGCGATGGGTTTAAAACAGGCTCCCAAATTCAGCAGATTGGTGGATACGCTTTGGCAACTACCCTGCCTAATTTTGGCGTTTATCCCAATCATCATCCCGATCAGCATAATCTTTACTTCTTAAAAAATTCTGGTCAGGCTTATTCAGTATCAGATGGCGGAGTCAAATTCACCCAAGATATCAATGCCAACGAAGTAACATGGCAAGAGAAAAGTTTGGGCTATTTAACATCTCAATTTTATACCGTAGCCATTGATGAAAGCAAACCATTTGATCAGTGGTTATTAGGCGGACTGCAGGATAATGGAAATTATATCAGCTACAGCAATAACCCCAAAGATCTTTGGAACATGACGATTAATGGAGATGGCTCTTACAATTTTATTGCACCTGACCGTTCTTATTATATCATCAGTACGCAATTGGGCAATGTTCGTAAAGTTGTTTTAGATTTGAAAGGGAATGTGATGTTACGTCGCAGAATTGACCCGGATGGGATTGACAAAAGCCAATACAATTTTATCAATCCATTGGTTGTTGACCCCGGCGAAAATCATACCTTATACATGCCTATAGCCAAACGAATTGCCCGTCTCAATAATGTAAAAAACATTGAAGTTTACAACGACAATACAAAATTTAAATCAGGCTGGACTTTTTCTGCGGATACCATTACGACCCGGAATTTTAATACCGGTACCCGTACCATTCTTCCTGAAGTTTCTACCCTGGCTTACGCTCCGAGTGACCCCAATATTTTATATGTAGGAACGAATCTAAGGGATATTTTTATGGTCACCAATGCAAAAAGCAGTGCCATGAATTTTACCCGACTTGATACATTTCGATTACCGAGTGGTGGTTATGTAAGTGGCATTGCTGTTGACCCGGATAGTGCAAAAAATGTATTGATTTGTTACTCCAACTGGAATATTAACAGTCTTTTTTACTCCAACGATAGTGGCAAAAAATGGTATTTAGTTGGCGGAAATCTCGAAACCAGTAACTCCAATAATACCGGTGCACAACCCAGTGTACGTTGTGTAAAAATCCTACGACTTCCTAATGGTAAACGTCGTTACTTTACCGGTACAAGTGTCGGCCTTTATAGCACGGATTCTTTGGTACTTGGCACCTCTGCGGGCACCAACAAAACTGTTTGGGAAGTCGAATCTCCTGAAAAAATCGGCGCGAATATAGTTACAGATATACGTATAAGACAAAGTGATGGTTATGTAGTCATCGGCACGCATGGTGGCGGTGTTTTTGAAACATACTATACCGGATTTTCATCACCCATTCCAACACCGGTTCATTCACTCACAAATATTTATCCCAACCCAGCAGGAAGTTCTTGTTATTTCACCTTTACAGCCTCTGAGAATTATGCGGCATCAGCAGGCATTTATGATTTATCCGGACGTCGAGTCAAAAAACTATTTGATCAAACATTCCGGAGCGGAACATTTACCATTCAGGCAGATGTATCAGAATTACCAACCGGATTATACTTTTTAGTGTACGACAATGGACAACAAAAGAAACCTGAAGTCCAAAAATTATCCATTCGACGATGATGAATAAACGATTTTATAGCTTGTTCATATTTACAACACTTGTTGTTTTATCCTGCCGTGAAGAAACCTATATTCCTAAGCCAAGAGGTTATTTCAATATTGATTTACCCCCCAAAAAATACCAGTTGTTTGAACGACCCGGTTACCCTTATACTTTTGAAATGCCTGTATACGGAATGATTCAAAAGGATACTTTGTTTTTTAACCAAAAAGCAGAAAATCCCTGGTGGATTAATGTACAATTTCCTGATTTAGGTGGAACTATTTACCTGAGCTATAAAGAAATTAAAGGACAAAACACCTTAGTCAAACTGCTGGAAGATTCCTATCAAATGTCGCATTACCACACGAAAAGGGCAGACTATATCAACGAACCTGAATTTCATACGCCCAATGGTGTGCATGGCTTATATTATGATGTAGGCGGAAATGCTGCCTCTGCGTTTCAATTCTATGCAACAGACTCAGTAAAACATTTTATTCGCGGAGCTTTGTATTTCGATACTACACCGAATGCCGATTCTTTAAAACCCGTGAACGAATTTTTAAGAGCGGACATCGTACATCTTGTTGAATCTTTAAAATGGACTAAATGATTATTATTGACAATATCCTGATCAGCGATGATATCATTACTGAAGAATTTATTTGCAATTTAAGTAAATGCAAAGGTGGATGCTGCGTAGATGGAGATGCCGGTGCCCCGCTGAATAAGGACGAATTAAAACAAATTAAAGCGGCTTATAAAGTAATCAAAGACGAATTAAGTGAAGAAGCCAAAACCGAAATCAAACGAAGTGGTCCTTATACCACCGAAGAAGGTTTCGGATATGTCACTCCGGCAATCAACGGTGGTATTTGTGTGTATGGCTATACCGATGCACAGGGAATCGTAAAGTGTTTATTTGAAAAAGCCTATTACGAAGGACGCTCAAATTTTAAAAAACCAATCTCCTGCCATTTATATCCTATTCGAGAAATCAGAACCAAAGAAAACATCGTATTGAATTATAGCCCTCGGGAAACCCTTTGTGCACCAGCCTGCAAATTAGGTAAAACTCAAAAAGTGAAGGTATATCAGTTTTTAAAGGAGCCTTTCATTCGGAGATTTGGGGAACCTTTTTATAATGCGCTGGAGCAAATCGCAACAGGTCAGTATACCACTGAATAGAATTTGTATTCTATTCCATAATCCCTGGCGTGGTCCTTTCAATAGAAATTAAAATAATGGAAAAACAGGCGCTCTTTTTGTTGCTGGCACTTCTCGCTGAAATCATCGGTACGGTTTCCGGTTTTGGATCTTCCATTCTTTTTGTTCCGATTGCTTCCTTGTTCTTCGATTTTAAAACCGTATTGGGTATTACTGCAATTTTTCATGTATTCAGTAACGTATCTAAAATTGTATTGTTTCGTGAAGGCGTCAAAAAGGATATCGTCATTAAACTGGGAATTCCGGCGGTTATATTTGTTATCATTGGTGCTTTACTCACCAATTATATTCCGATTGGTTACATGGAATTTATCATGAATATCATGCTGGTCGTACTCTCCTTTTTTCTCCTGTTTTTTTCCAACAAACCACTTCAGCAGTCCAATAAAAATTTATACTTGGGTGGCGTTATTTCAGGATTTTTGGCAGGTTTACTCGGAACGGGTGGCGCCATTCGGGGCATCACACTAAACGCTTGCCAATTACCAAAAAATATTTTTGTAGCCACCTCAGCGGTCATAGATTTTGGCGTTGATAGCAGTCGGGCTTTCGTTTATATTGTGCAAGGCTATTTCGATTCAGCCAACCTTTACCTCATTCCATTTTTAGTGGTCACCAGCTTAGTAGGTAGTTTTTTAGGCAAAATCATTTTACAGCATACCTCAGAAAAAATATTCAGATATTTGGTCCTTGCCGTCATCATCGTAAGCGCGGCATATCAAATCATCGATTATATTCAAGCAGCAAACTAAAGGCGACTTGATCAGAAACGATTACCTGAGCAAGGTTACATCTCCTTTATAAGTATATGCTTTGCTTCCAATAGCATACTCGATGAAATAGAAGTAAACGCCATTTTCACATGCTTCCCCTTTATAGGTTCCATTCCAACCATCGGCCATTTCCTGGGTATAAAACATTTCCTTACCCCAACGATCAAAAATCCGGAATGATTTTAAACTAATTAAATCATTGACTGCATAAAATCGGAATATATCATTCAGCCCATCGCCATTCGGGCTAAAGGCATTCGGAACCAGTCCGTTGGTCATAAAAACAGTCACTGAATCCTTGCCAATACAGCCTTTATCAGTCATTGCTTGTACATAATAGGTTGTTTTTTCGTTCCGCGGGGTCGCAACAGGATTACTGACATTCAAATCATTCAAAGTAGGATCCGCCTGCCATTGATACGAATATCCTCCACTAGCTTGCAATTGATATGATTCACCGAAACGAATGATTTCATCCGGCCCGGCATCCGGTTCAACGCGAGGATAGGCATTCACCCGTATTCTTTTTGTAGCACTGCAACCAAAAGCATCTTTAATCAGAACCTGATAGTACGCCTCTGAAAAGGCCGTGATTAATACATTTGGCGTATTTACTGAACTAATCTGATAATCAGGTGTCCAGGCGTAAGTAACCCCTCCGAATGCATTCACAGGCACTGTTCCGCCAAAACAAACCGTTGTATCTTTTGGCATGACATCCATTTGTGTTGTATCCCCCATGGTAATATTGATTACCCCCGTAGAAGTTTCAAAACATACATTCGGAATGGAATCAATAACTGTCACCGTAAAATTCATACTGATTGCGGGATCCACAGTCACGGTCTGAGTATTGTTCGGACCAATAATCGCAGCCGCAGGTTCCCATCTAAATTGCATGTTCGATGTCAAATTATTCACAGCTGCGTTAATAATTACAGGTACACTCGGGTCGCAAGTTGTGGTATCTTTTACCAATAAATCTGGTTTAACAACTTGAAAAACGTAAATATCTGTTGATGCAGAATCTTCGGTAACACAACTAGTTGGATTAAAAGCTTTCAGTTTAATGGTATAGGTACCCGGTGTGTTGTAAGTATGCGGCGGTGGATTCTGCAAGGTGCTGGTCGTGCCATCTCCAAAATCCCATAGGTAGGTCACCGCATTTACGGTATTGTTGACAAAATTCACTGTAGCAGGCACACATAAAGAGTCGTTGGTACCAATACCTAATGCCACATCAGCATTCACTCCAGCCGCTTCAAAATCAAATTTAAAACTAGCTACATCCCAAGAGGGCGATTGATTACTGGGACTAAAAGTACCTGCACTTTGATACTGACTCGCACTGATAGTACAAACTGATTGATAAATAATTCCCTGAGGATCAAATCGACTTGTTCCACCATCCACATGGTCACCCGGAACACCCATATAAGTGGCATATAACAATCCACTCATACCATTGCTCAAAACACAAATCCAAAATCCACCTTGTGCGGTTTGATGTGCATTGCCACTTAATGGCAGCCCTGTTTGAGCCTGAAATCCTGAAAAATATACATTCCCGCACTCATCATACAAAAATGCGGTGGGAACTAAATTTTGCGAAAAGCCTCCTGTCATCATAGCCTGACCAATGACGGTTGATTTTATACTAACCGACAAAGTAGAATCGACATGGTGTATAAAAATTCCACCGTTGGCATTGGTATATACACCAGCACTTACCGGATAGGCCCCACCATCCGATTGACCGCAGATATAAACATTATCGTCCTGGTCTAATTGTACTTTACATCCATGATCCTCATCCGCGGTTCCCAAATATGAGGAATAAATCAGGTTATTAAATACTGAGTCCATGGTCAATACAAAAGCGTCTCGCATTCCACCAAAAGTTGTTTGCAAAGTTCCGGAAGTAGTCGGAAAATTATTACTCATGGTTCCACCAACCACTACATACTGTTTTTTCTTATTTTGTACGATTGCGAAACAAGCATCTTCATCACTGCCGCCAATATAGGTACTGTACAACAAATTAGTACAAGTTGGATTCAATTTAAAAAGACATCCATCCTGTAAGCCTCCAAAGATGGTTTGATAACAACCTGCCACAGTTGGAAAATCATTCGAATTAGTACTAGCAGCACATACAATGTTTCCAGCCTGATCAATATAAACTTCTCCACGATTCCGGTCACCATAGTTAGGACTTAATAAAAATGAATTTTGACCATCTGTCGCTGAACCTCCTACAAAAGTTGAACCAATCAAGGCTGTTCCGCTAGCATTAAAATGAGCTACATATAAATCAGCACCACCACCCAAGGTATTGTCAAAACAACCTGCTGTTACCGGCATATTCCCAGAGGTCGTTGAACCTAATACAACGAGTTCATCATTGGCATTCACAACCATATTATTCGGTAAGTCTGCACCACTTCCTCCAAAATAGGTTGCGTATATCAGCGAATTACCGGTAGCAGTATATTTATTGATTCCAGCGTCCTGCATTCCACCAAAGGTCGATTGAAATGCACCAGCCGTAGATGGCCACCCTGCAGCAAAAACCTGTCCACCGGCATATAAATGTCCTGTAATATCATAAGTTGCACTAAAACCGTAGGTAGTCCCGGTAGTTCCACTGTACGTTGCAAACACCAATACCGGATCAATCACTAAATCATATTTGGTATCATAACCTTCGGGAAAAGCATAACTCAAAGTTTGTCCTTTCAATACATATTCTGCTTTTACCGTTTTTCTCTCCCCTTGAATCACCTGATAAACATAAGGTGCCGACTCGGTAAGAGAATTGATCGAAGTTTGAATGAGAAGCTCCCCTTTCGCATTTAACGTTGGATGGACACCTTCATATCGCAATTGAATCAGATTGGGATCCACCCCGGCACGAATCACAAAATCATATTTCATTTGTCCATCTTTTCCATACATGTCCAAATCGATTCCGGGATACAAATTTTTGTAAGAAGTTTTCTCATACAGATGCACATACGTTGACCACTTCGACGGATCATTTCCCAAATAATAATTATGATAATATGAGGCAGCATTCTGTGGTAAAATCTGCGGTTTAGAATTGGAACCTTCAAAATGTACTTTATAAGCGTGATTGCGAACAGGTAAATGATCGACTTCTTTCCCTTCATGAGTCAATTCATGAATTTCATTTAAATCTTCAACGCTGTAGAAAGAATAAACCAAAGCTCCTGAAGTTAAAAACAAAGCTCCACCGGGTAAATGCGCTTTATAGGCAATTTCAGGGTTCCATTGTCTTTTATTTTCAATGAATACCGGACCATGTGGTCCTGCAAAAGCATGTAGGCTGGCAAAAAAACTCAATAACAACGCGGGAAACAATTTCATAAAAGGGTCTTTGATGTGTTAGACGCTAAACCCGGCCCTGATGTTAGGCCAGTATAGCAATCAGTTAAATTGTGACCACAAAATACAAATAAATGGTTGATTCGCCAGCGCCTTTTGTCATTCCAATCGCATCTCTTTCACCGGGGCCCCTCCAGTATAGTTGAAGTCCTTTCTTATGAAATGTAATTTAAGCAAAAGTCATCGTTCTCATTTTAGCAATAGTCTCTATCACAGATTGCATATCATAACCACAATCCCGATGCAATTCCTGAGGCTTTCCATGTTCAACAATGCGATCAGGAATTCCTAGAATTCGAACCTCAGGATGATAATTATTCGCGGCAAAAAATTCCAGACATGCCGATCCAAAACCACCTACTACGGTACCATCTTCAATAGTAATGACTTTTTTAAATTTCTGACCCACCTCATGCAAAATTTTTTCATCCAAAGGTTTTACAAAACGCATATTGTAATGTGCAGGTTGAAACCCTTCATCGGCGAATGATTTACAGGCCTCAATCACAAAGTTACCCGGATGGCCAATCGATAGTATCGCAATTTCTTCGCCTTGCTGCACACATTGTCCGACACCGATTTCCATCATTTCAAGGGGTGTTTGCCAATGAGGCATAACACCTTCACCTCTTGGATATCGAATAACGAAAGGCCACTCATTTTCATCGGATTGTGCGGTCAACATCATATCCCGCTACTCCTTTTCATTCATCGGCGCAGCAACCACCATATTCGGAATACATCGCATGTAGGCAATATCGTAAGCCCCATGATGGGTTGGACCATCGTCACCAACCAAACCAGCCCGATCTAAACAAAAGATGACCGGTAGTTTTTGTATGGCCACATCATGAATTACCATATCGTAAGCCCTATGCATGAAGGAAGAGTAAATATTACAAAATACCTTCATGCCCTGTGTAGCCAATCCAGAACTCAATGTTTCGGAATGTTGTTCGCAAATGCCCACATCAAAAGCACGGTCAGGCATTTCGGCCATCATATATTTTAATGAACATCCCGATGGCATGGCAGGTGTATTTCCCATTACTTAAGGATTCAATTTCGCCAGGTCAATCATGGTTTTACCAAATACATCTTGATATTTAGGAGGCTGAGGATGTTCAAATACAACCTTGTTTATTTTGCCTGTTACCTTATCAAAAGTTCCGGGCGCATGCCACAAGGTTTGATCTTTTTCTGCCAAATCATATCCTTTACCTTTTACCGTTGAGATATGCTATAATTTAGGCCCGGGTATTTGACTCAAATCTCTCAGGGTTTCAACCAATTTCAGGATATTATGTCCATCCACCTGACCAAAATAACGAAGCCCTAATGCTTCAAATAAATTGCTGGTTTTTGATACAACGCCCTTAATGCCCGCTTCTACTTTGGAAGCCATTTTTTGATGAAATTTTCCACCCGGTAAGCGACCAATCATATTCCAGATATCATTGCGCACTTTGTTATATGTTTTCGAGGTGGTAATATCTGTCAGGTATTCTTTGAGTGCACCGACATTCGGATCGATACTCATATTATTATCATTGAGTATAATCAAAATATTCGCGCCACTACTTCCTGCATGTTGAAGTGCTTCGAAAGGTAAACCCGCCGTCATAGCACCGTCGCCAATCACTGCAATATGTTGTCGTTTAGATTGGCCATTGAGTTGACTGGCAATCGACATACCCAAGGCCGCTGAAATGGAGGTAGATGAGTGCCCAACACCAAATGAATCATAAGGACTTTCACTGCGCTTCGGGAATCCACTAATGCCATTGTATTTTCGATTGGTATGAAATTGTTTACGCCGACCGGTTAAAATTTTATGCCCATAGGCCTGATGGCCCACATCCCAAATCAATTGGTCATCTGGTGTGTTATACACATAGTGAAGGGCGACCGTCAATTCAACCACGCCGAGACTTGCTCCAAAATGCCCTCCATTCACACTCACCGTATCGATAATAAACTGACGCAATTCATTACAAACTTGTTGCAAGTCGTCTTTACTTAATTTCCTTAAATCCGAAGGATATTCAATGGTGCTTAATAGCGGACCGGCGGCAATCTCCATGAAAATGATTTAAGTTCAAAAATACAAGTAATTTTTGGCTATTTTCCCTAAGTTTTGCTAAAAAATATAAGCCTTACCTATACCCTATTCCGGCAGGCGGGGTACATTTGGAACATGTCATTGTTATCCGGTCTCATTCAAGGACTAAGCGCCTATCCAAAAGCCTTAAGATTGATTCGTACGCACAGGTTGCAACGCCTGATTTTTTTGTCCATAATATGTTATGCCATTTTTCTGGGTATGACAGCCTGGAGCTGGTGGCAAGTCAATGAATGGTTATGGCTTCAAATCAGCAATTTCAAATGGGTGCAACAATATTTACATTGGATAAAGTCTTTTTCATGGTTAGGAAAAATCATTCAATGGCTCATTTATCTTTCAAGCTTGGTTGTTTTGTTTTCATTTTTCAAATACATATTTTTATCACTTGCGTCGCCGTTATATGCCTGCATTTCCGAACGAACAGCTGAATGCCTGATCGGTCATGTTCTCCCATTTAATTTTCAACAATTTTTATCTGAAATTATTCGGGGAATACGGATATCGATGCAAAGTTTTTTCCGTCAACTTTTGTGGACGGTGCTACTTTTTGTATTATCATTCATACCGGTTATTGGCATGATTTTCAATTTGATGATCGTAGTACTGGATTGTTATTATTATGGCTTTTCGATGCTCGATTATAGTTGCGAACGTCAAAAAATGAATGTGACATCCTCAAGAGCCTTCTTATCTGCGCGAAAAGGCCTGGCCATCGGCAATGGAATACCAGTGTATCTTTCATTGATAATCCCTTTTGTCGGGTTGGTTTTGATGGCGCCCTTCTCGGTGGTTGCAGCAACAATATCCTTTCACGAAGAAACCCAAGAAAAATGAACAAAGGAAAACTTCATTTAGTGCCGAATATCTTATCTGAAGATGGTCATTATTGTCTGCCGGCCTATTTAACGCCTTTATTAAGTGGGTTAAAATACTTCGTAGTTGAAGAAATTAAAAGCGCACGCCGGTTGTTAAAAAAACTCAACGCATCAATTAACATCGATCAATTAGAATTTTGGATGCTAAACGAGCATCAATCAGAGATCCCGCCCGAAGTGATGCATAGATTAAAAGACGGAGATGAGATAGCCTATATCAGCGAAGCGGGCTGCCCCGGCATTGCTGATCCCGGACAAAATTTGGCTGCTTATGCCCATCAAATTGGTGCCGAAGTGATTCCGCACACCGGACCAAATTCTATTTTATTGGCTCTAATGGCTTCCGGTTTTAATGGGCAACAATTCTGCTTTCATGGTTACTTGCCAAATAAGCAACCTTTACTTGGACAAAAAATTCAGTACCTGGAAACAGAGAGCCGACAAAGAAACCAATCACAAATCTTTATAGAAACACCATACAGGAATCAACAATTGTTTCAAGAATTATTAAAAACCGGACATGGGGAAACGAAATTGTGTATAGCCACCGACCTTACAGGCAAACAAGAAAAAATAACTACTAGAAAAATAAGAGAGTGGAAAAACCACCTACCGGAAATGCACAAAGTTCCTACCGTATTTATTCTCTATGCCGGAATATATTAAAATCCGGTATTTAAATGCGCTTCGCTCACATTTTCGATACGGTCAATGATGTATTGACCATTTTCCTGATTTTTACCATTGTAATTTTCTCCTCGCCATGGTAAACTTTTACGATATTGGATATAGTGCACTTTTACACTTTTGCCAATGCACTTGTCAAGGGTGTCTGCTAATTTCACATCACTCACTGAAAAGAAAAAGTTATTCGTATTAATAGTCCCCCCCTGAACAGATCGTAAACCCGGTTGTATCATTTCGCCCTCATAGGTTTTAAAAATATTGCCTTTGCGGGAAAATTTGTACAAAATGCCATCACGGGTTCCATCACTGAATGAATTATAATAAAACCAATAAATATAACCAGCTCCAAAAAGCAGCAGAAATAATATTGATAAAAAAATTACCTTTCGCATATGCTAAAATTTTGAGTGCAAAGTTAGTTGAATTCGTTCAGAAATCAGCACCGAAAGCGGATTCTTAAAGTCGGCCCAATTCAGGGTTTGTTGTTAGTTTTATCTCAAATTCTAAGTATTGGTTTTTGGTTAACGTAAAAGCATTTGATATCATTGCATTTTGGCGTGAATAATGCTTACTTAAATGCACGGTAATTTTTTATATCACTTCTGTGAGCTTGCAGTTCATTTCTTGATTTTCACTTCTCACCGGAATCTTCAACTTGGGGATGATCGTCCAAGGACTATGCCGCACGTGCGGGAGTATCCCTTGAACGCTTCCTTTAAATTGAAGCGCCAGTGAGATAACCAGCGGCCCCTAAATAATGTTGAAGTACATATTTATGTAATATAAACCTGTTAGAATAAATATAACACCTGCTAAAATACGCATCACCTTTTCGATTTGAGTAATAACCTTAAAGTAAAGGCCCAATTTCTGAATGCTATATGCAATTACGATTGCAAATAACACAACGGGCAAACCAGTACCCATAGAATAAGCAAGTGGCAAATGTAAACCTGCTTGAATGGTGAGTGGCATCAACATACCAAAAAACAAAGCTCCACTGTAAGGGCAAAATGCCATTGCAAAAAACGCACCTAAAAGGAATGAGCCGAGAAATCCTTTGTCTTTAAATGTATCAGAAAATTTTTCCGACAATCGGCCCCCGCTTATAAAATGAAGTTTGAGAATATCCAACATGATTAAACCCAAAATAACCATTAAAAAACCCAAATATTTTTCGCCACTGCCTTGAAACAATTTCGCCACATGAAATTTACTTGCACCAAAATAGATAAGGGCAGCAATGAGCGAATAAGAAAACATCCTGCCCAGGGTGTACAATAAGCCACTTAATACAATTTTTTTTCTGCTTTTTATCGTTTTCGCAATGTAGGCCGTTGCTGTAATGTTGGTGGCTAAGGGGCAAGGTGCAATAGCCGTTAATAGTCCGAGCAACAATGCTGAAATAAAAGGTATATGACTATTGTGTAACCATTGATAAAGGATTTCATTCATGCTCAATAAAATTATAATGATTACCTTAGATTCTCAATTTTGCTTTTCAAATCAGCCACGAACTTTTCTTTGTCATTGGCTTTTTCAAAAGCCATATCGCTTATATCAATTATTTTTTCTTTGCCATTTTTTATCTGATGGAGCATCAATGCGGTTCCGGTAGCTTCAAATTTTTCGGATAGTTTTTCGTTCTTCACATCATCTACATCCACTATTTGGAATACAATATTGCCTGCTTTTAATTCCTCTGCAAAATAAGTGTCCAAAGTTGCCTTGGTATTGGCCTTCATATTTTTACAGGTTGTACATTGATTGATTCCATGAAATACATAAACGTACAACTTATTGGCAAGATTGGCCATTGCTTTTGTATCTGTTTTACACCTTCCATCAGGAAGACAGTCTTTGCTATTCGGATCGGCACAGCATTTATTCGTTTCCGTTTTTGCATTGGGTTTGCATGTTCCATCCGGACCACAGTTTTCACTATTTGGATCAGAGCAACATGCCTTCGGATAAACTTTTACCGGCAATTCATTGATTTTAACAGGCATCCCGGCTTCGCTCCATGCATTCATTCCACCTATCATATTGGCAGTATTGGTATAGCCCATTTTTTTTAAAATTTCTAAAGCCTGACCACTTCGATTCCCTGATTGACAAACCAAAATAACCTGTTTATCTTTGGGGATCAGACTCTTTTTACCGACCAGACTATCCAACGGAATGTTCAAAATATTTTTAACATCATATGCTTGGTGTGCTAGTTCATCGGTATTTCTAACATCAACAAAAAGGAGTTTGTCATCAAGCATTTCAGCAACCTCTTTTACAGTGAAAGTTTGTTTCGAACTGATAAAATTTGAACTATTGCAGGAAGCAATTCCAATTACAATCAGTACAATGAATGATAGGGAAGATAGAATATTTTGCATAACTACAATTTGAAAGATTTTATATAAAATAGAAATTTCATGGCGGGCGACCCTCAATGTCTTTTGAATGAATGATCCTTTTGAAGTTGTTTTATTTATTTAATCATCATAGAATCCAATTAAAAATATATCCTGAAATGATGATACACAATGAAACGACTCCGAAAAATAAACCTAACATTTTAGTCGTCATAACCTTTTTTAAGAGCATGGCTTCCGGTAGCGAAAGACCAACCACCGCCATAGAAAACGCAATTGCAGTGCCTAAAGGAACGCCTTTGTGAACCATAACCTGCATGATGGGCAATATACCCGCTGTATTGGTATACATTGGCACACCCAATAAGACCGCTAAGGGCACTGCAAACAGGTTGTCTTTACTGATATATTGCTCAAAGAAATTAGTTGGAATATATCCATGCATAACGCCACCAATGGCTACACCTATGAGTATATAAATACTAACCCCTTTCACAATATTCATAGCATCTTTAAAAAGTTCAGGAAAACGTTGCATAAAATTTCTTGAATCTTTATCCAATGTCACTTTCGAATAGTGTTTATTTTCAATAATCTTTTTAACCCAGGGTGTCAGCAAATGTTCAAGTTTCATTTTTCCTAAAATAAATCCTGCGACCATCGATAAAACGATTCCACTCATCACATAAATCAAGGTGACTCTGAGACCAAAAATACCCATAAACATAGCAACAGTCACGGCATCTACCAATGGCGAGGATATCAGAAAAGTAAGTGTTACGCCCAATGGTATGCCCCCTTGAACGAATCCGATAAATAAGGGTACAGATGAGCAGGAGCAAAAGGGAGTGATCGTCCCAAAAAAAGAAGCTAAAAAATAATCCAGACCATACCATTTTCTTTTTTGTAATGCGAAACGTACTTTATCAATAGGAAAATAAGAATTGATGGTGCCCATTAAAATGGTCATAAAAAAAAGAAGTATAAAAATTTTTATGGTGTCAAAAATGAAAAAATTGAATGCCGCAGCCAGATGATTTCCTTTGGACAAACCCAATAAATGATAACCAACCCAGTCGGCAATATGATGTGTCCAGTTACACATGATTTATTGGACGGCATTCATAACCCACCATAACTCCCGGGCAATTTCCAAACTACGTTCAGCATACATTTTTGATTGCAAATCCGTACCATCAAATGCTTTGGGAGCTTCGTATGTAATAGAAAACCGGGCTGCGGCTCCCTATTCAACCGGACAACCTTCATCGGCACTATTACAAGTCATAATAGCAG
>DAIRSC010000017.1:0-18266 GCA_036804585.1 Chitinophagaceae bacterium | reverse complement strand
CAATAAGCATGCAGTTCATTTCTTGATTTTCACCTCTCACTGGCATCTTCAACTTTAGCGTCATCGTCCAAGGCTCCACAATAGTCCTATCCTATGAACGCTTCCTTGAATTTGAAGCGCCAATGAGATAAATAGCAAACCTAAAAAACCGTCAGACGATTGGAGAATGGTATCGGATGAATCAATACACCACCGTTTGTTGTCGTTCCAAATTTCAGGGATATCGTGTTCGAATATTTCTGCTGTGCATCTATACCGATCAATTTCATTCGATAATAAATCACCGTTTCTATTTCCAATCTACTGATATCATCTATGGCTGAATAACTTTAGGAGCCTATTTCTTTTAACCATGACCTTGTAGAAATAAAATAACCGCCTTGATGAGCGGTTATCCTATATTTTTTGCAATCTACAATTGACGTATAGTGCCGATGTGATATTTGGTTTATTCGCTAATTCACAAGGGTATTTATTTTTCCTCTACAATCTCCGCATCCTGTACTTCATCCGATGCAGTATTGTTAGATGTCGACTCAGCGCCAGGAGCTCCTCCCGGTTGACCTTGTTGTTCGTTCATTGCTTTGTAAAGTTCCTCACTAGCCGCTTGCCATGCCTGATTTAAGGCTTCTAAACCTGCATCGATTCCAGCAAGATCTTTGGCCCCATGAGCAGTTTTTAAATTACTCAAGGCTTGTTCAATATTGGCTTTTTTATCTTCCGGTAGTTTATCGCCATAATCTTTCAACTGCTTTTCGGTATTAAAAATCTGACTATCGGCCATATTTACCTTTTCAATTTCTTCGCGCAATTTCTTATCGGCATCTTCATTCATCCTGGCATCATTCTTCATTTTTTCGATCTCCTCTTTGCTCAATCCTGAACCTGCTTCGATGCGGATATTTTGTTTTTTACCTGTTCCTTTATCCAATGCACTTACCTGAAGAATTCCATTTGCATCAATATCAAAAGTCACTTCAATTTGCGGGACACCTCGCGGTGCCGGTGGAATACCATCGAGAATAAACCGGCCCAGATTTTTATTATCCTTAGCCATAGGTCTTTCTCCCTGCAATACATTGATCTCCACACTGGGTTGATTTTCTGCGGCAGTAGAGAAGGTCTCCGATTTTTTCGTTGGGATGGTTGTATTGCTTTCAATCAACTTGGTAAATACGCCACCCAAGGTTTCGATACCCAAGGAAAGTGGTGTCACGTCCAATAACAATACATCTTTCACTTCTCCGGTCAAAACACCCCCTTGAATGGATGCTCCAATGGCAACTACCTCATCCGGATTAACTCCCTTATTGGGTTTTTTGCCAAAGAATTTTTCAACCACTTCCTGAATCTTTGGAATACGGGTACTTCCACCAACCAAAATCACTTCATCCAATTCTGCAGCAGAAATGCCTGCGTCCTTTAAAGCTTTGCGACATGGTTCAAGCGTACGTTCTACCAAAGAATCGACCAATTGTTCGAATTTGGCACGGGTCAACTTCTTCACCAAGTGTTTCGGCACATTATCAATAGCCGTAATATATGGGAGATTGATTTCTGTTTCGGGAGAAGAAGATAATTCAATTTTTGCTTTTTCGGCAGCTTCTTTCAATCGTTGCCAGCTCATTGGATCTTTTCTTAAATCTACATTCTCATCCGCTGTGAATTCATCTGCTAACCACTCCATCACTGCTTTGTCTAAATCATCCCCACCGAGATGGGTATCTCCATTGGTAGATTTTACCTCGAAAACACCATCACCCAATTCCAAAACAGAAACGTCAAACGTACCACCTCCTAAATCAAAGACCACAATCTTAGAATCGGTATTTTTTTTATCCATCCCATAAGCTAATGCCGCAGCAGTTGGCTCATTGATGATACGTTTTACCGTTAAACCGGCAATTTCACCCGCTTCTTTGGTCGCCTGCCGTTGTGCATCATTAAAATAAGCCGGCACAGTAATAACTGCTTCAGTCACTTCCTGACCCAGAAAATCTTCGGCAGTTTTTTTCATTTTCTGTAACACCATCGCCGATATTTCCTGCGGTGTGTACAATCGACCATCAATATCCACGCGAGGGGTATTGTTATCACCTTTTACGATTTTATAAGAACTTTGTTTGATTTCTTCAGCGACTTCATCAAATCGGCGACCCATGAAGCGTTTAATACTCATGATAGTGTTAACCGGGTTGGTAATGGCCTGTCGCTTTGCCGGATCACCAATTTTTCGCTCACCATTTTTCAAAAAACCAACCACGGAGGGGGTGGTTCTTTTACCTTCATCATTTGCAATGACTACCGGTTCGTTTCCTTCCATCACACTGACACAAGAGTTGGTTGTGCCCAGATCGATACCTATTATTTTTCCCATATTAAATTGTTTAAATACTTGTGGATGTTTTCTGACAAGTTTCATGCCACCCGTTTTTTCAGGAAATGATGTCACTTTTTTGACCTTTTGGCATAATTTCTATGACTTTATTTCAAAATTTCAAGGTGTTAATTCCCATTTAAGCGAAGGTCAGATCAATTTTAAACACGAAACGGTCCACTGAAAAGGCTGGCTGATGGTAAATGAAATATAAACTTTATTCATTCGGTATTATTTTAGCGCCTAAAAAAGCGGTTTAGTATGAAAAGAGCAATGGTATTTCCAGGACAAGGTTCGCAGTTTCCGGGTATGGGTAAGGACTTATATCAGAATAATGAACATGCACGAGAATTGTTTCATCAAGCTAACGAAATTCTCGGTTTCAATATTTCAGATATCTTGTTTGAAGGTAGCGCCGAAGACCTTAAACAAACCAAAGTGACTCAGCCTGCTGTTTTTTTACATTCTGTGATCTTATTCCTCAGTACCGAAGGTTTAAAGCCGGATATGGTTGCAGGGCACTCTTTGGGTGAGTTTTCTGCCCTGGTAGCCAATGGCACCTTGCAGTTTGAAGAAGCCTTGAAGCTGGTTTCCATTCGGGCAAATGCTATGCAAAAAGCCTGCGAAATTAATCCGAGTACGATGGCTGCAGTGCTTAATCTGGATGATGCGAAGGTGGAAGAAGTTTGTGCAAGCATCACTGATGAAGTCGTTGTTGCAGCCAACTATAATTGTCCGGGGCAACTTGTTATTTCGGGCAGTATGAAAGGTATTGAAATTGCTTGCGAGAAAATGAAGGAAGCCGGCGCTAAACGTGCCTTGGTTTTACCAGTCGGTGGAGCTTTCCATTCACCTTTGATGGAACCGGCAAAAGCTGAATTGGCCCAAGCCATTTTGGAAACACCTTTTCACACACCAATTTGCCCGGTTTACCAAAATGTAACGGCTCACGCGATATCAGATCCGGCTGAAATCCAACAAAATCTCATTCAGCAATTGACTTCACCCGTACGTTGGACCCAAAGCGTGCTTCAAATGGTAGAAGATGGTGGTACCCATTTTACGGAAATCGGTCCGGGCAATGTACTACAAGGATTGATTAAAAAAATTTATAAAGAAGCCGAAACCCGGGGAATTTCTTAATTTCGTTTCTGAACTGAATGAAATTTTATTATGAAACAACTCCTAAAGGAGTATTTTGCGATGGGCAAATGGATGAGACGTGCCTACGCATCACTCCTGCTTACGATTTCCCTTACTTTACTGCTCCGCCTTTTAATGCCTCATTGGGTAAAAACAAAATCTGCACTCAGCTTCAATGATTGTCAGGTTTTATTGGATCGAATGAATGCAGATTCCTTTGAACATGCACGCAATAGCGGGCAAATCTCGGTCCTGAAACCCTTCGTATTTAATCCCAATACCTTGGATTCGGTCGGTTTTGTGCGAATGGGGATGCGCCATAAACTCATCGCTACCCTGATGAACTACCGGCGCAAAGGGGGGCATTTTTACCGGGCCGCTTCATTCGAAAAACTATATGGTTTGAGGCCCGAAGAATATCAACAACTCAAAGTTTATGTTCAAATTCCGGATGAAAACCCTGCTTATAAAAAGCCTGAACCGCATATTGTGGAATTAAATACAGCCGACACCACTGAACTGATTGCCTTACCAATGATTGGAGCCTATACGGCGCGACAAATTGTACAATACAGGAAACAACTAGGTGGATTTGTCAATCTCCATCAAATACTGGATGTAAAAAGCATCAAGCCCGATCAATTTGATCAATTTAAAAAATGGATTCGCGTAAATCCACGCCTGGTTCGTAAAATTAATCTGAACGAAGCCACCTTTCAGGAAATGAATGCCCATCCATACCTAAAGGGCGCTTTGGCAGATGCTATTTGTGCGCTTCGAAAAACGAAACAGTATCAATTGAAAAACCTGAATGAGCTTAAGGAAATTGAATTGATGAATGAAGAAATTTTTCGTAAAATTGCACCTTACTTAATGCTTCAATAAAAAGCTTTCACTATGAATTTTGCACAAACGGAACTACAAGGACAGATTGCGGATATGGTACGCGATTTCGCAGATAAAAACATACGTCCTAAAATGATGGAATGGGATGAGTCGCAGGAGTTCCCAGTGGAAGTATTTCGCAAATTGGGTGAATTGGGCTTGATGGGTGTATTAATACCCACCGAATTAGGTGGCTCAGGAATGGGTTATTTCGAATACGTAACTGTAGTGAGTGAAATTGCCAAAGTATGCGGATCCATTGGCCTTTCAGTAGCAGCTCACAATTCTTTATGCACCAATCATATTTATAAATTTGGCAGTGAAGCCATCAAACAAAAATATATTCCTAAACTGGCTAGTGGAGAATGGATAGGCGCATGGGGTTTTACAGAATCCAACACGGTCTCTGATGCCGGAAATATGCGTTGTGTGGCGGGTAAAGAAGGGAACGAATGGGTCATTAACGGTACCAAAAACTGGATAACCCATGGCAAAACAGGAGATGTGGCAGTTGTGCTTTGTCGCACGGGAGAACCTCGGGCCAAGAACAATATTACCGCTTTTGCTATTGAAAAAGGAACACCTGGTTTCAGTGCGGGTAAAAAAGAAAATAAGCTGGGCATGCGTGCCTCTGAGACCTGCGAATTGGTTTTTGACAATTGCCGGATTTCTGATAATCAGCGTTTGGGTGAAGTAGGAGAAGGATTCAAACAATCCATGAAAATCCTCGACGGAGGTCGTATCTCCATCGCAGCTTTAGCCTTAGGAATTGCCAAAGGCGCTTATGAAGCATCTGTGAAATATGCCAAAGAACGTCAGCAATTTGATCAGCCTATTGCAAATTTCCAGGCGATACAGTGGAAATTAGCTGATATGGTTACCCAAATTGAAGCTGCCGAATTATTGATTATGCAAGCTGCCGACTTAATCATGCGTGGTGAAAAAGTAACCCGACAAAGCGCTATTGCCAAATACTATGCTTCTGAAGTTTCGGTACGAGTGGCCACAGAAGCTGTGCAAATATTTGGTGGATATGGTTATACCAAGGATTTTCCGGTTGAAAAATATTATCGCGACTCTAAATTATGTACTATCGGTGAGGGAACCAGTGAAATTCAGAAATTGGTGATCGCCCGTGATATTTTAAGTGCTTAAAAAACAAAATCTTCGGATAAATGAAATAAAAGGAGTTCTTACGATCCCTTCCATTGTTTATCTGAAATAAATTGGTTGCCGCCTTCTAAGTCAACTTCTAAATCTTGATTGAATATCTTTATTCTATAAGAGAATATCTATGTTTGTCTTCAACAAAGCCATTTATTTCAATAATCCTTTCCCTATTTTGTTAATTTACCCATCCGAATCAGTCGAATTGTCGTCTTATACCTATTTTAGTGATTAAACATCAATTCATGCGATCAACTTTCCTTCAATCAACTTTTCTGGCTGTTATGCTAGCCATTATTTATTTGAGTACCAGCTCTTCGAGCGGCGGCATTACCGGAATTAGCACGCTAGGCTGTAGTTGCCATGGTGCCAGTAATTCAGCCACTACTATGACACTTAGCGGATTGCCTTCAGGCGGTTGGGTAGCCGGAAATACTTATTCCCTTACCTTAACAATTCTCAATAGCACCAAAGTGGCTGCCGGCTTTGATTTAACCTGCACACAGGGAACATTCAGTAATGCACCTGCCGGTACGCAGGCAAACGCAACTGGTAGTGAATTGTGGCATACCACTCCGGCCCTCATGAGTGGAGGAAGCGTTTCTTTCACCTTCGACTGGACCGCACCAAGTGCTTCCGCTTCTACCTTGGTAATTTTTCATGTAGCGGGTAATGCCGTGAATAATACTGGTAACCAAAATGGAGATCACTGGAGTACAACCAATTTCACTTCTATTGCAGCTCCAAGCGGAACCCCTCCTTCTATCAGTCTGACAGGAATTAGTGCAATCACCTCAAACTCGGCAACGATAGCGGGTAGCGGAAATGCAAATGGTGCATCAACCAACGTATCCGTCGATTATGGCCTAACAGCCTCTTTCGGTTCCAATACCGCGGCCACACCTCCGGTCATCAGCGGAAGTAGCGCCACTTCTGTCAGTACGACCTTAAGCGGACTGAGTCCTTCAACCACCTATTTTGTTCGTTATAAAGCAACGAATGCATCAGGTACGGCTTACAGTCTGGATACCTTATTTACAACAGCGCCGCCAACTTCCAATTTACCCACCCTTAACCTGAATGCCATTTCAGGTATTAGTACAACCGGAGCCACTTTTGGCGGAAATGTCAACGCCAATAATGCACTGACCAATTTGAGTATCGAGTACGGGCTGAGTACATCTTTTGGGTCAAGCGCTGCTACGACACCGGCTACGGCCAATGGCAATCTGTCAACAAGCCTGAGCGGCACCTTGAGTGGATTATCTCCCAATACCCTTTACTATGTGCGATTTAAAGGTATAAATACCGCCGGTACAGCCTATTCAAATGATACCAGCTTCTCCACGCTTCCCCTTGCACCGGTGATCAATCCTTTAGCAGTGAGCGCCATCACCCTCAACAGTGCCACCACCAATGCCGATGTAAATGCCAATGGTGCCCTGACCAATATCAGTGTTGAATATGGATTAACCAACAGCTACGGAAGTACGCAAAATACAAGTCCGGCCAGCATGAGTAGCAGCACTTTTCAGTCAGTAAGCGCTACCTTGGTTAGCCTCATCCCAAATACCACTTATCACTATCGTTTTAAAGCAGTGAGCGCTGGCGGAATCATCTATTCACCGGATGCCACATTTATCACCAAGCCGAGTTCGGTGAATGACTTTGCCCAAGCCGGCATCGTGTTGTTTCCCAACCCAAGCCGGGATTATTTGACCTTAAATGGATTGCCCGCTCATCCAAGCATGAAGTTAGTGGTACAATCAGTAAGCGGTCAACAGGCAGTTATTTCTTATCAATTAAAGGGTGCAGATCAATGTGTATTGGACGTTCGATCACTTTCGCCCGGGTATTATATCCTGACCCTTGAATTGAATGGCCGGATCATGAATACCACTTTTCAGAAATAAAAACCTTTTGTAAAAAATGCCTCAACATGAGGCATTTTTTACAAGATTTTAAATCCATGAGGCCTTAAGTGATTGTACTTTTACAAAAAACACATCCATGAGAACCTTCTTGTTCATTTTAACCATAGGCCTTTTATCCTTAAACGGATTGGCAGGCCCCCTGAGCTTGGCCACTCCACAACGGAAAAAATCAGGAAATTTTGATAAAACCCGACTCCTGATCGGACCGGGTATTGGATTCGGAGCAGGCAACCGGTCTTTCTCCTTAAATCTTTCCCCTTCGGTAGCTTATTGTTTTTCAGAGCAATTTCATTTGGGTACAACCCTTGGATTTAGTTACTTTCAGGCTGCTGATGATTATACTAATATCCTGAACGGACAAAGAGAAACATATAAATTCCGTATCCCCAGTTATTCATGGAGTGTATTTGGACGGTATATCATTGCCAATTCCTTTGTTATAAATGTGGAGCCGGAATTGAATAATACCAAGTTTATAAAAGACTACGAGTATGATCTCAATACCGGAAAAATTGTCGAAAATTCGACTCGCATTTTTGTACCCTCCCTCTTACTAGGGGCCGGATACGCACAACGATTGGGTCAATATGGTTATACCGCCATCATTGCGGGATATGATGTGATACAAAATCCAAATGCCCGATACTATCAGACCATTGACATCCGATTTGCCATCATGCTTGAACTGTTTCGATAACGGGGAAAGAGTCCCTGTTTAAACAAAATACGCCTCATTGGCTCAAATGTTTACCTGGCATGGGTGCACATTACGTTAATTTAGATGAATACTGCCGGGGCAGAACAACCCTGATTTGAACGCATGGAAAAAAAATGGACCTTTAAAAATACAGACGAGCAACGAGTCAGCACTTTACAATCAGCCCTGAAAATACATCCGGCCTTTTGCCGATTATTGGTTCAACGAGGTATTGAAACCTATCAAGCAGCCCGTTCATTCTTTCGCACAGATGCCGGATTATTGCATGATCCGTTTTTAATGAAAGACATGGATAAGGCGGTTGCCATCATACATGCCGTGATTGAGCAACAAGAAAAAATTCTGATTTATGGCGATTATGATGTGGATGGCACAACAGCTGTAGCCTTGGTTTACAGTTATTTTAAATCGTTTTACGAGAATATTGAATTTTATATTCCGCATCGTTTTTCCGAAGGGTATGGGGTTTCAGAACAAGGTATTGCTTATGCAGTTGAACAAAATGTTTCACTGATCATCACACTGGACTGTGGTATTAAGTCAACACATTTGATTGATGTAGCCCGTGAGCAGGGCATTAATGTGATTGTTTGCGATCATCATATGCCGGATGAAGAATTACCCAGAGCCTCCGCCATTTTAAATCCTAAACAAAAAGATTGTCCCTACCCTTTTAAGGACCTCTGTGGTTGTGGGGTTGGCTATAAATTGATCTCGGCATACGATCTGATATATCAAACTGCACCCGACATGGTGAATGCTTATCTGGATTTGCTGGCTACTGCCATTGCTGCGGATATCGTACCCATTCAGGGTGAAAATCGTGCACTCTGTGTACTTGGATTACAACAAGCCAATTCCAATCCTTCAATAGCTCTTCAAGCTTTGAAAAAAATCAGCGGAACGGACAAGGCCTTCACCATATCGGATTTGGTATTTATAATTGCGCCCCGGGTGAATGCCGCCGGCCGAATGCATGATGCCAAACAAGCCGTTGCTTTATTTATCGAAAAAGATCAGTCCGTTGCTGAACGGATGGCGATGGGATTGCAGGAAAACAACAACGAACGACGCGATATTGATAAACAAACGACAGAGGAAGCATTAAGCATCATTGACCATGATACCTTACATCGTGATTTAGTCACTACCGTGATTTATCAACCGCATTGGCACAAAGGCGTCATTGGCATCGTGGCTTCCCGACTCATTGAGCATCATTACAGGCCAACCATTGTATTGACTCATTCGAATGGGAAAATAAGCGGCTCAGCCCGTTCAATCAAAGGATTTAATTTGTTTGAAGGGCTTACAGCATGCGCCTCTTATTTGGATACTTTTGGCGGTCATTATTTTGCGGCCGGGCTGACCCTTTCAGAAGAACACCTGGAAGGAGTTCGTAGTCGGTTTGATGCGGTAGTACGTGAAACACTGGCTCCTAAATTTTTTGAACCGGAAATAGAAATCGATGCCGAATTACAACTCAGCGAAATCAATCCCTCTTTTGTAAACATCCTGAAACAATTTGCGCCTCATGGGCCTGAAAATATGACCCCTGTTTTTCTGTCCAGAAAGGTGAAAGACTACCAACTCAAAACAACCCTTGTGAAGGATAAACATATTCGTTTTCAAATACAACAACATGGCAGTGTAGTGTTTACGGGTATCGGATTTAACATGGGTGAAAAGATTCACCTCGTTAAAAACAAAGAAAGCTTTGACATCATTTATCACATCGATGAAAATGAATGGAATGGTTTGACCCGAATACAATTAAGGGTTCTTGATATACGATAAAGGATATTGAAACTGATTTAAAACCCCTAAAAAGGAATGAAACGGTCTCCTATTGCTAAAAATCATTGCACACAATTTACAGTTGAATTTACACGTTTTGCTAACTTAGGGCATTTAAATGAGATCCACTCCACAAGCCACCGTACTTCCTCTTGAGGAGGATGAAATATTATTCCTTGAACGTAGGTTCGAGCGAGTGCGCATGGAATATATGTATGGTATGAAATTGTTGATGTGGATTTGTGTTTTATTGCCTGTTGTTAGCGCTTTATTGAGTTTATTAAACGATACTGTTTATGTCCCTTTACCAGTTATTTATGGATACGGACAACTCATTACGGCCATTGCATTTATTCTCATCATGGGAGCCAATTATTATCGCGGACTTTATCAAATCAAGAAAGACCTTCATGATCAGACCAAGTTGGCCTTTCCGGTTGAGATTTTGCGAAAAAGATATGTTACTCAAAACAACACCCATCATTTTTTTATCAGTGGCGGTTTAAAATACAGTATTGAAGTCGACCCGAAATACTTCGACCAATATCAAGAAGGCGACGAGGTGATGATTGAATTTACGCGTTACAGTAAAATTTTTCTGGGTTATTATTAAAACATTTTGATATCCGGGAGACGAAACAATCAGCAGGCGCAATGCGGCAGCGATGGTAAAGAAAAGGTACTATCGTACAAACCAATTATTTTTTGAAGTTTTTTATACTTTTACCAGACGGAGCGGGGCGCCTGATTCTCCTCTTGGATGTTTCTAAAGTTTGGATTGAAGTAAATAGGGGCTGCTGGTTAACGTGAAAGCATTGGATATCATTGTATTTTAGTGTGAATTGTGTTCATTTAAATGCACGGTAATTTTTTTATATCTCTTCAATATTCATGCAGTTCATTTCTTGAATTTCATTTCTCACCGGCATCTTCAACTTTGGCGTTATCGTTCCAGTGCTGAACAATAAGTACTATCTCATGAATGCTTCCTTGAATTTGAAGCGCCTATAAGATAATCAGCAAGCCCCAGGTACTACAGATTCACTTGCATACTATCGCTCATATTGATACAACATCTATCAAAATGAGACCATTGCAAAATTCATTTGGCTTCAAATTTCTGCGTTACTTTGAATTTTTAACGATATCATGAACAACTATTTAACTCAATACATAAAATTCAAAAAGTCTTGAACTTTTTTGCCAAATGACTTAGCCAATTATTTTTGATCGTTTTGCAATGGTCTCAAAACATGATAGTGCTTGGGTACTATTGAAGCTTACAAGTAAAAAACACATCAGATTTACTTTTATCGACAATATCATCGTAAAGTGATTATGGCCCGCAAAGAATTGGCTGATCGGTCTTTTAGTATCAGTTAAAAAAATGGTGAATTGCAAAGATTCGAGCCCGGGTAACTCAGCCGAATCCTTTTTTTGGTTAATCGCCTTCAAAAACAGACAACTCAGCTCTAGGCAGCTTGATAGTAAGGCGATATCATCCAGTAAACGACCACACCCGTGATAGCGACATACAGCCAAATAGGGAAGGTATAACGCACCAGTTTTTTATGTTTATCATATTCAGCCGTGAGACCACGATAAGCGCTGTACAATACAAAAGGCATGACAATAGCGGCTAGAATAATGTGGGTGCTGATGATAAAATAGTAAACATAGCGCAAACTCCCAGCGGCGGTTTTTTCGAGCTCGTCAAGGCTGCCATTGTGGTCGGTATCTCCAAATTTTGTTTCACCGGTTAGCAGATGATGGGCGATGTAAAACCCCAAAAATAAAACCGAAAGTAGCATGGTGAGAATCATGGTATTTTTATGGGCGACAAACTTTTTTTGTTTCACCAAAATCAGTCCCACGATAAGCAATAAACTTACGATTGAATTCACACCGGCACTCAGGGCGGCAAAAATGTGGGGATCAAAACCCAGTTCTACTTTTAGGGTAATCCGATCCAAAATGGTAACCGCCAAAAATACGATAGCCGAAAATATCCAGATGAGGATATGGACTTTGCGGTCGTTTTTTTTCATGCCTGCTTGTAAAGTCATGTATGTGCGTTAAAATTTTCGTTTACGTTCGTAAAGGCGGTGTTTCTCCACCATGAGTTTAGCGATATCTTCGGCGCAGAAGCGCACCTTATTGGAATCTAAAGCATTATAATAACCCCGAATATGGTGGTACTTATCGACAAGCACAATCTGATCGGGATGAATAAAATCATCGACTCCTTCTTGAGGTTCCGGTAAATCCAGTTGAAGTTCCTGACGGGCGAATGCATAAATATTATCCCGATCGCCGGTCATAAACATCCACTTATCATGATTGGCTGCATATTTTTCGGCATAGGCTCTGAGGCGCGTCACTGAATCGGTTACAGGGTCGACACTGATGGAGATAAAACGAATGGAAGTATCATTTTTGATAAAGGCCTTATTGAGTAATTTCATGTTATTGCTGCTTACCGGGCAGATGGTATGGCAGGAAGTAAAGAAGAAATGAAATACCAAAATCTTTCCTTTTAAATCCTCATGAATGGAGATAGAATCACCCAATTGATTTTGCAGGCGAATATCCTGAATGCGGTGAAAGGTGGTGTCCTTTTTCCAACCCTCATCGGTTTGCTGACTATCTATTCGATCGATGCCGTAAAACGCAGGCATGGCAATATGCCCGTCATGGCCTTTCATTTTCAGAAACAAAAAAGCCGCCAGGGGTACCAGGGCACTGAATAAACTGCCGATGAGAATACTTTTGAGTTTACGGCTTTTCATGATATGCACAAAAGTAATCTGCAATGGGCAAGGAGTGCATAAAATATTTCAATAGGGGGCCGCAAAAATATTTTCGAAAACCGGGTTTACTCCTTTAAGAGTTCGGTTATCTCGGATTAGTCGATGAGGTTTTCGTAAATGATGGCTGCGCCCTGACCGACACCGATACACATGGTTGCCAAGCCGAAGCGGGCCTTACGAGTCTTCATGGCATGCAAGAGGGTGGTAGAGATACGCACTCCACTGCAGCCCAGCGGATGACCGAGGGCGATAGCACCTCCATGTATGTTTACTTTTTTGGGGTCCAGGGCAAGTTCACGCATACAGGCAATGGATTGAGATGCAAAAGCCTCATTGAGTTCGATCAAATCAATATCCGACATCTGCAGTCCGGCGCGTTGCAAAGCCTTTTGTGTGGCAGGAACCGGACCGATACCCATGATAGATGGATCTACACCAGCAATGGCCATACTGCGTATTTTGGCCATAGGTTGAAAATCGTATTTTTTCACGGCTTCATGGCTGGCCAGTAAAATGGCTGCTGCTCCATCGTTCACACCACTGGCATTGCCGTGGTTTACAGTACTGTCTTTGGCATAGGCGGGTTTGTGTTCGGCAAATTTTTGGGGGGTGCTGAGGCGGTGGTGTTCGTCTTTTTCGAAAATCATTTTTTTACCCTTGCCCAAATCAATTTCCACCGGAATCAATTCATTTGCAAACGCATTTTGGGCATGAGCGGATTCGTATTTCGATTGGCTTTGAAATGCAAATTGGTCTTGCTCTTCGCGGGAGATTTGCCATTGTTTGGCCACATTTTCGGCAGTTTCGCCCATGCTATAGGGGTGGTGTAATTTGCTCAGGGCCGGGTTGATGAAACGCCAGCCAATGGTGGTGTCGAAAATTTCTGCTTTACGGGCAAAGGGGGCATCGCTCTTACCCATGACAAAAGGCGCCCGGGTCATACTTTCCACGCCGCAGGCAATCATCAATTCACCATCGCCACACATGATGGCTCGGGCGGAATCCATGATGGCCTGCAGGCCTGATGCGCATAAACGATTCACGGTATTTCCTCCGGTGGTGATAGGTAAACCGGCCAGCAGCACAGCCATGCGGGCTACATCGCGGTTATCTTCACCGGCCTGATTGGCACAACCGGCTATAACATCTTCAATGGCCTGAACATCCATGTTTTCGTTGCGGGCCACGAGGGCTTTGAGGGTGAGGGCAAGGAGGTCGTCGGGGCGAACGGTGGATAAAGAACCACCATATTTACCGATGGGTGTTCGCAGGGCATCGATGATATAAGCGCTGGTCATAGTTTAAGCATTGAGTGCACAAAAGTACTATCTCAGCATTTGAAACCCAATTGAATTATCATGGCTAAAAAAGGTGGGGGTAATTTTTTTCGTCAAGGCGATGAGGTCTGTTTTTATCACCAGGTTTTATTTGAGGTACCAAATTCTAGTCTCTCGTGAGCAATATAAAAAGTTAGATTTATTCCTTCAATCTGCAATGGAAGCGGCAGGTTTAGAACAGTATATCGCAGACATAGAATATTCATATAATAAAGAAATAGACGGAACGTTGCAACAGAAACAAACTTGCTGGGTTTAGATAATTGTCCTAAATTCGTGGACAAATGTCCTAAATTTCAAATCATGGCGACAACAATAGAAAAAATTGAAGGAAAACTTGACAAGGAAATAGCTTCCTTCTTGAAAAAAAGCAAAATTCATGTGCGTAACAGACCGGTTACTTATGAAAAATTCCTGGAGGACAAAATGCTTATTATTGTTGCTATTAGAACAGGGATTCCTTATTCTTTGTTCGACTTAATTCAGAACTACACTCCATTTTCAGAAAACGAGTGGGCGAATTTCCTCGGCATATCCACAAAATCACTTCAAAGATATAGGACTTCTCTTGAACACCACTTTAAACCAATCCATTCTGAAAAAATAATTGAAATGGCGGAAGTTACTAAAGTTGGTCTTGACGTATTCGGTAATGTAGAGAAACTCAAACTATGGCTTAATACACCTAGTTATGCGCTGGGAAAACTAAAACCGATTGAAATGCTAAGTGACTCATATGGAAAGGAAATGGTTTTAAGTGAGCTTAACCGAATTAATCACGGAATCTTGGTGTAGATGAAAGTATATCGACTTGCAAGAGAAATACATGCAACACCATTATCAGGAAAAGGAGCTGCTATGTTCGGAGCAAGATGGAATCCGGTGGGCGTAGAGCTGATTTATACTGCGCAAAATAGGTCTTTAGCAATGGCGGAAATTGCTGTTCATCTTTCTTTGGCAACATTGCCGGAGGATTATATGATGCTCACTATTGATATTCCTAATGACATTAAAGTTAAGCAATTAACAGAAGCAGACTTGCCAACAGACTGGCAAGAGTTTCCACATCCGGCTTCTACTCAAGAAATTGGGCGGGATTTTGTGACCGAAAATGAATATGGTGTATTAATCATACCATCCGTTGTTACACAAGGCGACTTTAATGTGCTTATTAATCCGAATCATATCGATTTTTCAAAAATCACAATTGTGCGTATTGATAAATTTCCATTTGACAAGAGAATATTTAGGGCTTCCTGAATAACTCAGATGTGCTGCAAATTCAAGGAAAAGACGAAGGCATAGGCCTAGTGGCCATGACTTTGGCTTTGACGAAGAAGTTGGGGTGCAGCTGAGTAGACCTTTTACTGCAAGGTTTTTCGGTTGCAACTTCAACAAATACGTTATACACCCCTGCACTTCAAATGCGCAAATATGATCATACAGTCTTGTAAACAAAGAGATGAGTCGTTATTCAGGAAGCCCTATTTAAATAGGGGCTGTTGCTTATCTCACTGGCGCTTCAAATTCAAGAAAGTGTTTTAGGAGTTGTAACGATCTACCCATTCACATTAATCAGTGATGATTAATTTTTCTTCGGCGATGATGTTGTTTTCTTCGCTCAGCCTGATGAAATAAAGTCCGCTTGGGAGATGGTCAAGTGATACAGTATGGCTCTGCCCGGAAAGGTGATCTACTTGTTTGACTCTTTGTCCAATGGTCAGGTTGGCCTTGTTCAGATGGCCCGTGGTTCGGATGCTTGTGGTGGAAATGACCGGGTTGGGAAAAACCGAAATAAAAGTTTGGGTTGAAATTTCGGGAATCCCCAGAACGATTTGCCCGGCTTCAATACAAGCATTGGGGGTACTTTGGTAAGCATAATCTTTGATGGTGAACGAAGCGGAAGATGCATCTACATCCAATCGCGCCCAGGCATAGTAAGTATTTGATCCTACAATTAACTTTAATGCCAAATACTTATTGCTTTGTCCGACCCAGTTACCAAGGCTGCTTCCCCAAGCCAAGGTACCGGGATTGTCGGAATTGTACCAGGCAGATAATGTGTCGCAAATAGATGCTGTGCCGGATAAAGCTCAAGGCAAATAATTCCCACTTACCAAAGATCCGGAGTAGGCATTATTATTTTGGGGCTGGCAGAACACGCCAATGGTACCTGAACTTCCACCATACTGAATAAAAAAATCTTCAATATTGTCGTTATTTAAATCGAGCGGATAAGAGGCACTGGGTGTGGCATCCGGGATGTCGGTATAAACAATTTGAGCGAAGGAGATATTTTTAAGAAGCAACAAAAATAATAGGCTCCAGATGCGGACCATTTTTTTCGAAGAATTTATGTTCATTTTTTGAAGGTAAAGATTATTGAGATATGGGTATTCAAGTGAAACTATTTCATTCTTTTACAACGATCATATATTCAAGTAAAGATAAGGTAGATTGGATGCATTGACTTTTTGCATTTGAGTTACCATAATTGAATGGCGCACCAAGGTTTTCTTCATTAAAATATTCTGTAATTGTTTTTGGGTTTTTTAATCCCCAATTGAATAGGGGAGTATTTTTAACACTTATGCCATAAGCTAACACCAATATACTTTCAGATTTGAAATAGAGATATACAGTATAAATACCATTGCTTGTAGTTTGACCATTTCTTAGAAAAGAAATCCAAGGAATTTTTGCTGCACCTCCTTGTCCAAAACTGATTTTAACATCAAGTCCAAGATATTTTAGGAGATAGTTATTCCTTGTAGTTCCAAGGTCGTCTGTTTTGCTTGTGCAAGGAATTTAATGAGTTCTTTGTAATAGCCCATTTTCAAGTTTTAGGTTTCAATGAAAAACACAATCATTTTTGACATTGTCAAATTTATAATCCAGAATCTAACTAAGCAATGTTGTGCAAACTTAAAAGGGCAATTTGTGTTGTCAACAAAGTATTGCTAAATGCTTATTCCCACCCTACCGTATCACAATCTTCAAGGGCTTACACAACTGCGTTTTATTGTCGGGGGTTTTTACCATGATACGATCAAAGTAAACGGTATCCCCTTTGTAGGAGCGGTCGCGGAAAGATTCGGTCCAATCAGTCGGAATGGCATCGCCGTTAAAGCTGCCCACGGTATAATCGGTATAAATAATGGGCAGGCCTGTTGAATCCTGATATAATCCCCGTTCGGCCCAGGTGATATTAAAACTTTCTACCTTGAGTTGATTACCGGCACTGTCTTTGGCACAAAGAGGTTTGAGGACTAACTCATCAAATACCAATTTATCTACCTGTTGCGAGTCGGAGAGGCTGCAAGCTAAATAACCTTTATATGGATACTTGACTTTAGGGCGTTGTTCATTGCCCACGGGAGCAAAAGCACTCAGTAAAAAGAGTATTCCTAAAACCGATGCCATGGACCATTTTTTCATAACTCAATTGATTGACAGATTCCGGCAAGTGGTGCCAAATGGCTGCCTGATGCCGTGTTATTTACGAAGCAAGATAAGGTTTTCTTCAATAAGGCGCAATTTTTCGATGGCATCATTTTTCTTTTTTAACTCTGCTTCAACAACTTCCGCTTTGGCATTTTGTACAAATTTTTCGTTGCTCAGCTTTTTTTCAATGCTGTTTAAAAAGCCTTTTAAGTAGTCGTAATCTTTTTGCAGATCGGCCATCATTTTTTCACTGTCCACTTCCTGCTCGAAGGTGATATAACACTGCAGGGTATCTACCATAAATGCCACGCCCGATTCAGGGGCACTTCGGGCAAATAATACTTCTTCGGCAAATACCTGACGCTCGAGTACCGGAAGCAACTCTTCCAGTTGTGCACGAAAACTTTCTGGCAGGTATAAACGAATCGGATCTTTTGGTTTGAGTTGTTGTTTCACCCGCAAATCACGCACGGCTGTAATAATCGCTTTGAGCCACTCGCCTTTTTGCAACAAACTTTTATCGGCTGTTGTGCCTGTGTTGATGCTGCTTTCCAGAATAAATGACTTTCGTTCCGGATCCAATACGGCGTAAATCTCTTCGGTGATAAATGGCATGAAAGGATGTAATAATTTCATCAACTCTTCAAAATATCG
>DAIRSC010000016.1:0-18728 GCA_036804585.1 Chitinophagaceae bacterium | reverse complement strand
TATCACTTTGCTCACTTCCTTCGGTTTTAGTTTGAGCGTGAAAAAGATTATCTAGTTTTTCTTCCATATTTTCCGGCTACCCAGTAATTCTATATAGGCCAACACATCATGGGGCATATAAAAACTATATTGCCAGCTATTGGCTTCGGTGTAATTATTGTCGACCATAAACGGCGAAAAAGGTTGATACAAACAGCCGTTTTTACGGGCACGCATAAAACCTGTGGTTGGATCATAAACATTCATCCAATTCCGGCTTCGATCCATATAATAATTGTAGTCTTCGGTTTTGCGCAGGGCTTTGGCCATTTGTGCAATACACCAGTCGTTATAGGCATATTCCAACGTTTTACTCACACTTTCGTGGGAGTCGTCGGCTCTCACATAACCATATTTACAATAACTCTCCAAGGCTTCTGCGTCGGCTGCTCCGGATTTGTATTCTTCCTTTAAGTGCATTTGAAGTCCATCACCTTCATAATGAGAAAAGTGCGTGGCAATTCTTATCATTGCTTCATAAGCGATTTCAGCATCAAAGTCACGAATGCCTTTATTGTATGCATCCCAAATCACACTCACCACATGATAGCCAATCATACAATTGGTTTCGTTGGCGCTCAATTCCCAAATGGGCAGGCGCCCTCCTTCCTGATATTGACGGATAAAGGTTTGAATAAAATCATTGGTCCTTTTTTTATCGATCCATGTTAACAGGGGATGTAAAGCACGGTAGGTATCCCATAAACTAAAAACCGTGTAATAATCAAATTTACCTTCCGTTGAATGTATTTGATCGTCCCGTCCCCGGTATCGTCCATCTGCATCCGAATACAGCGAAGGATGAATCATACAATGGTATAAAGCCGTGTAAAAGAGGAATTGATGACTGGCATCGGGGACTTTGGCATTCTCCGTTTGGTTGATGGCGATTTTTGCAAGCTCCTTCTCCCAGGCTTGTTCTGCAGCTTGTTGATAATATTCAAATGACCATTGTGTTTCGGGCATCTCCACTTCTAAATTGTTATGTGCCCCCTTTGCATCTACGCCACTAATGGCAGTTTTAATCATGAGTTGCGAATTTTTCAATGAAGCTGATTGGCTGGAAACATCCTGAAATTGGATGATACAGTGCAATGATTTTTTTAATTGAATGCTGCCTGTTTGACTGCCTTTCGGGCTTTGGGCATCATATTGAATTGACTCAATGGGATGTGAGAATTTTATTTCGAAAAAGAGTTTTTGGTTTTTGGCCCATGCTTTCGAAAAACGATATCCTCTGAGAGTATAATCATCAATCTGTTCCATTTCGCTGTCCAGCACTTCGTCCCGATGTTTTAAATCAAGCACAACATATTTTGGAGACTGCTCTGCGAATGAATAGCGATGAACGCCCCCATGAAGTGTGGTCGTTAATTCCACCTTTATTTTTGGATCGTTTAAAAACACCTCATAATATCCTGCATGCGCTTTTTCAGTGCTGTGCGAGAATCGTGAAGCATACTGGTATTGATCCAGGGACATAGTCTGAGCAACCGGCATCAATAGCACATCGCCATAGTCGCTACAACCCGTGCCACTCAAATGGGTATGCGAAAATCCATAAATCACTGAATCAGAGTAATGATATCCTCCACATCCATCCCAGCCTTCCAAGCGGGTATCCGGACTTAACTGACAAGCGCCAAATGGCATCACGGCTCCCGGAAAGGTATGGCCATGCCCACCTGTACCAATAAAAGGATTGACCATCTTGTATAAGGCATCTTTTTGTGCATGAAGTGATTTGAAATTGCTGATTGAAAGCAGGAAGAGAAAACCTGTCAGAAAATGTTTCATGCCCAAATGTACTAATGGACGTGTGGAATTCATAACCTCTGTATGCACTCCGCTATCCTTGCAGGGCTTTGAGGTAAGGAGGATTTTTTTTACGTTGTAACAAGAGCAATAAGAAGAACAGAAATAAACACATACCATATTGATTCTCAAAAAACGCTTCAATACTGATGGCAAAACTCATGAGAACCATAAAACAAAAAAATAGAAAATCCTGTTTTCGAACTTGTTTCCAAAGCAAAATAAACATGGTCAATAAGAGAAGGATGCCCGGAATCCCCATCGCAACGCCGGCCATTAAAATTTGATTGTGTGGAATTAAGGGTGTGGTTTTACCCTGACCAAACTCGGCATCATACTTTTTTTGCATCGCATCAAACACATCTCCATAGCCAACGCCGCTGAGAGGCTTTGTACGAATAATATTAAGGGCAAACTGATAGGAAATCAAGCGTCCTTCATCGCTGATATTTGTTTCCTTTATCCCATTTTGCATCCGTTCCAGACTATATCGCACATAACCAATTTTAGTTCTGAAACTTTCCGAAATCTGATACATCAATACAGGAAGCATGATGAGGATTCCCAGGAGTAGAACTCCGTATTTGCGGTATTGTGCAATGAGAATAAATCGGATGATGTACAAGATAGAAATCAGGTAAAATGCAATGAGGCCTGACTTAACGGATAAAATATGTAAATAGAAGATATTCAACACTATAATGCCTGACATCAACAGGCGAACCCGGGTTTGTGGGTAGGCATTCCAAAAACTCACACAAAACAGAATACTCAAGACCACCGATAAACTAAATCGGATATGATCTTGTTTGAATGGAGTAGGGATTTGGTGCGAGTAATGATATCCTGCATCATAAAAGGCTTTATTCGGGAAATAAATCAACAGGCTCCATACGATACCGCCAATATTTAAAAGAATAAAAATGGCCAAAATCCAATGAAACCATTTTGATTCCCATTTTCCGATAGAAATGAATGCCAATGGCAGGGTTAGAAAGGGAAGCAGGATTTGAAGCCGCTGGAAAAGATAGCTGGTATTTTCGCTCCAAAGTCCGGATATAGTGGCATACAAAAAATATAAGCTCAAAAAAACGAGATAAGGATGCCGAATAAAATGCTTCCAATAATCCTTGAAATGGACATTCAGCACCGCATTGGCAATGAGCAGCATCATTCCGATACTCATCAGGGCTCTCGATAAATACATGCCAACAATCACCATGACACAAGCCAAAAATGAGATATAACGATGTGGAATAAGTTGAAAAATCGGAGTAGTGGTGATCAAAAGGGCAGGTTTAGTTATTTGCTCAATGAAAGAGAAGAATATTTTACATTTGTCCGCGACGAATATAAACGAAAAAAATTAAGCTTCATTGTAGTGGATAAAGGTAAAATCTTAAAAGGGCTGAGAGATGGCGACACCCGAACGATTGCGAGCGCGATTACTTCCATTGAAAATGATTTGGAGGGAAGCCGGCAACTTTTAATGTCTCTTCCATCCGATTTACCAAATGCCACAGTAGTAGGAATTACCGGGCCACCTGGAGCCGGAAAGAGTACCTTGGTGAATGCGCTATTGCATGCATGGACTGCAAAAGGCAAACGTGTAGCCGTGCTTTTGATTGACCCTTCCTCCCCATTTAATTTCGGAGCCTTGCTGGGAGATCGTATTCGAATGAGTGATTTTTATCTCAATCCATCCGTTTACATCCGTTCACTCGCGAGCAGAGGTGCTTTGGGTGGTCTGAATCATCGGATTATTGAGATTGTGGCTTTATTAAAAGCCTGTCCGTTTGATTATATTTTAATTGAAACGGTTGGCGTTGGACAAAGTGAAGTTGAAATAGCCGGTATCGCCGATACGACCCTTGTGGTGGTTGTTCCAGAAGCAGGCGACGAAATTCAAACGATGAAGGCCGGACTGATGGAAATTGCCGACATATTTGTGGTGAATAAATCGGATCGCGAGCAGGCTTCTGAACTGTTGAAACATCTCAAAGCTCTGGCACACCACAGAGCCCATGCTTGGGAAATTCCGGTGATTGCCGCGGTGGCTACTGAGGGCAAAGGATTGGATGAGCTTTTAGTGTCGATCGAACAACATCAAACGTATAATGACACTCATCTTCAGCGGAAACTACATCTGCTGACAGAGAAGGTATGGCAATTAATACAGCACGAAAAAATGAAGGGCTACGATTTTTCAAAATTGGCAGAGGCCATTTTACACGCTCAGCAAATGGGCCCGGTGAATATTTTTCAATTTGCCCAAAACTATCGGCCTTAAATGCATGGTCGTAAGGATGATGCTTTCAATTTTTTCTAAACATCGGCTCCAAATGATAATAAAATCATAAATCAAATCTATTTGGACCATCTTTGCTGAAAATTAAAATAGTCGGTGCAATTTTTTTGCTGAAGAGGCGTTAGACTTGCAAATTATACTATTTTACTAAAACCATTTGCCCACATGCCAACCAAAATTCTCTGGATCGACGATGAAATGGATTCACTGAAATCTCAAATTATGTTTCTTCAAAATAAAGGTTATGAAGTCGAAAGTGCTTCTAATGGTTATGATGGGTTGGAACATCTTAAGAACAATCATACCGATATCATATTATTGGATGAAAGTATGCCCGGTATGACCGGATTGGAAACATTGTCTCAAATCAGAGAATATAATTCCACCATACCTGTGGTGATGGTGACCAAAAACGAAGCCGAAAATTTGATGGAAGATGCGATTGGCTCTCAAATTACAGACTATCTCATCAAGCCGGTGAATCCGAATCAGATTTTGCATACCCTGAAGAAAATTGTCGATCAGAAATCGCTGATCAGTGAAAAAACAACGCAGAATTATCAACAGGAGTTTCGCAAATTGTTTTTGACTTTAAACTCCAATCCCGATTATGCGGAATGGTGTGAATTATATAAAAAAATAGTTTTTTGGGAACTGGAGATGGAGAAGGCCGATAGCAAAGAAATGCAGGAAATACATGCTTCACAAAAAGAAGAAGCGAATAATGCCTTTTGTAAGTTCGTTGAAAAAAATTACAGCAAATGGATTCAAGGAAAAAATAATGAAGTTCCTATCATGAGTCATAACCTCATGAAAGAATATGTATTTCCATCCCTTGAAAAAGGAAAGCCAACCTTCTTTCTACTCATCGATAATTTGCGGTATGATCAATGGAAGGTCATTCAACCATTGTTTGCAGAAAGCTTTAAATTGGTAGATGAACGAATTACGATGGCGACTCTGCCAACAACCACGCAGTATAGCAGAAATGCCATTTTTGCCGGCATGTTGCCCATGGAAATTGAAAAGAAGTTTCCGGTAGAATGGAAGAACGATGATGAAGAAGGGGGTAAAAATTTATACGAAGAGGTTTTCTTTAAGGATCAACTTAAACGGAATAATTTACAGAATCTAAAAACATCCTATACCAAAATTACCAATCACGATAGCGGTGATCAATTGGTCAATAATATTCAAAATATGTTGCACAATGACCTCAATATTATCGTATATAATTTCGTGGATATGCTTTCTCATGCGCGTACCGAAATGGAAGTGCTGAAGGAATTGGCCAATGATGAAATTTCCTATCGCTCCATCACACAAAGTTGGTTCGAGCATTCGCCCCTGCATCAGGCCATCAAAAAAATTGCGGATAAAAATATTCGGATTGTCATTGCTACCGATCATGGAAGTGTACAGGTGAAATCGGCCAGTAAGGTCATTGGCGACAAACAAACCACAACCAATATTCGATACAAACATGGCAAAAACATGCAGTACGAAAATAAAGAGGTTCTTGCTTTTCGTGATCCACACGAAATTGGTTTACCGAAACCCAATTTTAATTCCACCTTCATTTTTGCGAAATATGACGGCTACCTATGTTATCCGAATAACTTTAATTATTACAGCAATTACTTCAAAAATACATTTCAACATGGGGGCGTGTCATTAGAAGAAATGCTTGTACCATTGGTAACGATGGAAAGCAAATAAACGCCTATCCCTCGTTCTCCCGCATCTCCAGTTCACCACTTTCCTGATTCATACACCACCAGTGTCCATCGCCCATGCGAATACAGATTTTGATACAATCTTTGGGTTCGTAAGGACTTACCTCAACATCCATTTGCAGCTTTAGTTTTTCTGCTTCTCCGTTGCCAATGATTCTTCGGCTTTCCGATAATGCCAAGGCAAATAGTTGACGACCTAATTGATGATAATGATGTTCATTCAGCACATTTTCATGTTGCTCCAGATAGTCTTGTGTTAATGTGGACATGTTGATTTAATTTTCCGAAATATAGGTTATTCGAAAGTCAATACAAAAAGGGGTTAAGAATAAGCCGATTATTGAGCAGTTTACTGTAACGCATTCATTGAGCTGGTTTTGTATGTCTTCAATTCTTTTTATAACAAAAGGAATCAATTTGTATCGACCAATTCCTTTTCATAATACCCATGGTTGATGGACCTGACTTTAGAATTCAGTCAAGGAAAAATGACAATCATATGACAAAAAACAGCTTTTTGGAAAGCTACGGATTTTCATATGTTGAATGAAATACATGAAATTTGCAAAAGTATGAATGCTCTCTATCGAATCCTCTTTATTTTATGCATGCCTGGCTTCATGTCATGCGAAAAGCAAGAGAAACCCATCACACTTCCGCCGAAAGGAGATGGTTCTGTGATGCAGGTAGATATGGGTGAAAAATATGAGTATCAGTATTATATCTCTTTGGATGATCAAAAAATTGTTTATGTCAGTCGAAGTGATCAATGGGATCTTGCATTTGAATCGGCATCAGACAGGCATGCTGTTTATTTAAACGGAGGTCAGGGGATGGCGGCCATTCCTACAGGTAAAACGCAATTTGCCAGTGTTACAGCTGCCGATACTTCAAGTGCAGCAAAAAGATGGCGATATGATGAACAACATGGAGGCATTGATTCAACTGCTTTTGGCGATTGGCGATCTAATGAGCAGGTTTACATTGTGCGATTGAATGGAACTAACAGCAAATTGCGCAAAATTAAAATCACCTACGTGGATGCTTTTCAGTATATGATAGAAGCCGGAGACATCAATGCGGTGCAAGGGCAACCCATTACCATTGTTAAAAAAGAGAATAATAATTACACTTATTTTTCTTTCGACTTATTGAAAACGGTAGAAGGGGTAGAGCCGGATGATCATCGTGATTGGGATTTGCAAGCCACTTTGTATAGTTATGTCTTTTATGATCAAAATCCGCCGCTGCCATATGTCGTCAATGGTATTCTACTTAATCCGTTGTCAACAACAGCTTATAAAGATTCTCTGAACGATTATAACGCCATTGATTTGGCATTTACAAACGGACTCAATTTTTCTGCTGACCGCGATGTGATTGGTTTTAATTGGAAAACCTATGATATCGATAAAAATGTGTTCACGGTGGTACCTAAATATAGTTTTATCGTGAAAACCAAGACCCAATCGATTTACAAATTAAAATTCCTGGATTTTTACAGTAGCACGGGTGTTAAAGGGAGCCCCAAGTTTGAGTTTAAACGCTTGAAATAGAACCAACAACCATATGGGCTTTTCGGCTCCGTCTGACCGAAATTTACCTTATTCGCACAATGGGCACCTGATTTTGGTCCGAGACCGTTGCTAAACTATCAAAAATAAATGGCTCTTGCAATGGTCTCGGTCCGATCAAAAATCCTCGTTTACAGCGGGATATTGCCGTGCTTTTTTCGTGGCATATTACAAACCTTGTTTTTTAGCATTTGAAAACCACGAATGATTTTTTTTCGCGCATCCTGCGGCATGATTATTTCATCAATAAATCCTCTGGCCGCAGCGCCGTAGGGGTTTGCAAATTTCTCCGCGTATTCGGCCACTTTTTCATCCAATTTAGCTTGCTTGTCATCGGCTGCGTCAATTTCTTTCTTGAAAATAATTTCGGCTGCACCTTTAGCGCCCATTACAGCAATTTCTGCATTCGGAAAGGCAAAATTCAAATCAGCGCCGATATGTTTAGAATTCATTACATCATAGGCACCACCATAGGCTTTACGGGTAATCAATGTAATTTTTGGTACGGTCGCCTCACTAAATGCATACAACAGTTTGGCCCCGTTAGTAATAATTCCATTCCACTCCTGATCCGTTCCAGGTAAGAATCCGGGTACGTCCACTAAAGTCAATAATGGAATATTAAACGCATCACAGAAACGTACAAATCGGGCGCCCTTTTTGCTCGAATTATTATCCAATACCCCGGCCATTGCGGCAGGTTGATTGGCAACAATGCCGATACTTCTTCCGGCTATGCGTGCGAATCCGACGATGAAATTTTCAGCATAATCTGCATGAAACTCCAAGAGACTTCCGGGATCTGCCAATTCCGAAATAATATCTTTCATGTCGTATGGTTGATTGGGGTTTTCCGGAATTAATTGTTCCAGCTTCTCCCGAGTTTCATCTCCTATTTCATAAGGATATACGGGCGCATCTTCTTCACAATTTTGAGGCATATAGCCTAATAAGTCTTTGATGCGCTGAATACACTCGATTTCATTGGCACAGGCAAAATGGGTTACCCCGCTTTTGGTCGCGTGCGTTTCTGCTCCACCTAACTCCTCGCTGCTTACTTCTTCGTGGGTGACCGTTTTCACCACATTCGGGCCCGTCACGAACATATAACTGCTTTGTTCAACCATCAGAATAAAGTCGGTGATAGCAGGACTATAAACCGCTCCACCTGCACATGGCCCCATAATGGCAGATAATTGAGGAATGACGCCGGATGCACGGGTATTTCGGTAAAAAATATCGGCATATCCACCCAGACTGACTACCCCTTCTTGAATCCGGGCGCCACCACTGTCATTTAAACCAATTACAGGTGCTCCATTTTTGATGGCCAGATCCATGATTTTACAAATTTTTTCGGCATGTGTCTCGCTCAAGCTACCCCCAAATACGGTAAAGTCCTGCGAAAACACATAAACCAATCGCCCATGTATCGTTCCATATCCTGTGACAACCCCATCGCCCGGATATTGTTCTTTTTCCATACCAAAATCGGTGCATCGATGTTTCACCAACATCCCAATTTCCTCAAAACTGTCTTCATCCAGTAAAATTTGCAGACGTTCGCGGGCAGTCAGTTTTCCTTTATTGTGTTGCGCGGCAATACGATGTTCTCCACCACCTTTCAGGGCTATTTCTGTCTGTTGCTTGAGGACTTCTTTATTATTCATCCGGTAAAAATAAAACCATCCAACGATTTGCCCGCATCGATTTTTACAAAGCAGCTCAGAAACCACTATCTTTGCGCCGTTCAAATGCGGATCTAATCCGGCTAATTTTTAATACATGCTCACAGCTAAAGATTTAACGACCGATCAGGAAGTCAGATGGTGCCCGGGATGTGGCGATTACAGTATTTTAAAACAAGTGCAAACGGTGATGCCGGAATTGGGTATCCCCCGTGAAAATATTGTCATCATCTCAGGAATAGGTTGCTCATCGCGCTTTCCATATTATATGAACACATTCGGCATGCATTCCATACATGGGCGTGCGACAGCCGTTGCCAGCGGACTAAAAGCCGCACGTCCGGAGTTAAGTGTATGGATTGTAACAGGTGACGGAGATGCTTTAAGTATCGGTGGAAATCACCTGATTCATTTGTTGCGCCGAAATTTTAATGTCCAAATACTGCTCTTTAATAATCAGATTTATGGGCTCACGAAAGGACAATATTCTCCCACCAGTGAAGAACATAAAATCACCAAATCCACGCCATACGGAAGTTTGGACCATCCATTTAATCCTGCGGCTTTAGCTATTGGAGCGGATGCCACATTTGTAGCCCGAAGTATGGATCGTGATACCAAACATTTGCAAGAAATGATTCGACGCAGTCATGCCCATCAGGGAAGTGCTTTGCTCGAAATTTATCAGAATTGTAATATTTTCAACGATGGTGCTTTCGAAATTTTTACCGAAAAAGGCAGCAAGCCACAGCATACACTTTACGTTGAACATGGTAAGCCCCTTGTGTTTGGGGCTACATCCCAGTGGGGCATTCGCCTGGATGGGCTTCAGCCAAAAATGATAGAAATTGGGCAGGATTTTTCGTTGGATGATTTATGGATTCATGACGAAAAAGATATTTACAAGGCACAAACATTGGTTCGAATGTTTGATGATCAAACACAACACAATGCTTTTCCACGACCATTTGGAGTATTTTACGCCATAGAAAGAGCTTGCTATGAAACGACCATGCATCTTCAAATGGAAGAAACTCTTGCCGTAAAAGGTCGGGGTGATTTAGACGCATTATTGGCCGGAAAAGAAACCTGGACTGTGCTTTGATGAAAGCCAATTCATCATATCTGATTTTTTTTCGCGCCCTGTTCCTGCTTGGATTAGCCGGATTTTATGGATGTAACCGAGATAATATTTGCCTCACACCAACTTTGATTAATATGCGTGGAGGCTTTTATCGGGCAGATACCTCAAATACACTCCGCGATAGTTTGCAGGAAAATGCATTTATCTTGTTTGGTGGTGATACGCTTTATATTCAAGTATTGAAGAAATCAGCAAATTTGGCTTTCCCGCTTTCACAACAATCAGATAGTGTTACCTTCTACTTTATTGCCGACTCCAGCAATATCATTCCTGGTAAAATCGATACAATCTCCCTTTTTTATCAGCGTGAATTACAATTTATTTCTGCAGCTTGTGGATTTCAAACATTTTACAAAATCAACCAAGTAAATTATTCGCAACAAGTTATCGACAGTATTGCAATAGCAACTTCAGAGGTGAATACGGACTTGAATACAGAGCATCTTAAAATCATTCTGAAACCATGATTACGGCGCGAAGTTTGACCCTCGTTCTTTTGATTTTTCTTTGCGGTTCGATGCAATTGAATGCGCAGAAAGACAGTACATTTAAGAAGTGGCGTTATGTGAGAATCGGGGTGGATTTGGCTTCTTTGTTGGGATCTTTTTTGTCAGATGAAAATAACCGAACTGAATTCCAATTGGATATAGCCTGGAAGCCGGATATCAATCTGGTTGCTGAATTAGGATTTGGAGATGCCCGAGTGGAAAATGAGAACCTTCGTTATAAGAGTAGTAACCAGTTTATCCGTTTTGGCTTAGATAAGAATTTTTTTAACCGGGAGTTTAAAGGAGATAAGGACAATGCTTTTGTTGGATTGCGATATGGTCTTTCGGCGGTTAAACGTCAAAGCGCCACTTATGTTATCAAGGATCCAATCTGGGGCAATACGGAAGGAATCCTTCCTGCTGAAAGGTTCACGGCGCATTGGTTGGAACTCACCGGTGGATTTAGAATGGAAATCATGAAAAAAATTTTTGCCGGTTGGAATGTTCGGGTAAAAACTTTTTTGAACCCGGCTCGCTTCAAGGAATTGCCACCCGGATATTTAGCCGGATTTGGTCGGGCAGATCAGAACACGGCCTTTGGGTTTCATTTTTACCTCCTGTATGGTTTTGGTAAACGATAATTTAAATTAACTTTTTTATGAACAGATTGGGTCAGGAAAATTCACCCTACTTATTACAGCATGCCGATAATCCCGTGCACTGGTATCCATGGGGTGAGGAAGCTTTTCAGGAAGCAGCCCGAAGGAATGTTCCTGTTTTGGTGAGTATTGGTTATTCATCCTGTCATTGGTGTCATGTGATGGCCCATGAAAGTTTTGAAGATCCCGAAACGGCTGATTTAATGAATGCCCTTTATGTGAATATTAAAATTGATCGTGAAGAATATCCGGATGTAGATCACATGTATATGGATGCCGTGCAGGCCATGACCGGAAGTGGTGGTTGGCCTTTAAATGTGTTTGTAATGCCAGACAAAAGGCCTTTTTACGGAGGGACTTATTTTCCGCCGCGTAGGGCGCATCATCGGGCTGCCTGGAAAGAAGTATTGGTCAATGTGTCGCAGTATTATCAGCAAAACCAAAATGAAGTTTTAAAGCAAGCAGATCATCTGATTCAACATTTACAGAATTTGTCTAATCCGGCACAGAAGCTGGAAAAGATTGTCGATTTTGATGCCGAAAAAATTCTTGAAAAATTACTTTCCAATGCAGATACTGAATGGGGAGGATTTGGTTCTGCTCCTAAATTTCCTTCCACTTTTCAATTAAATTTTTTACTCGAATATCATCTGTTCAAACCCCATGAAGCAGCGCTCAATCAGGTCAGACTGAGCTTAGATAAAATGTGGATGGGGGGTATTTACGATCATTTATGTGGTGGTTTAGCCCGATACAGCACGGATAAGTTCTGGATAGCGCCTCACTTTGAAAAAATGTTATACGACAACGCCCTTTTATTACCTCTTTATGCACGGAAGTATCAGCTTGAGGCCAATCCTTTGCATTTGTCAGTAGTGCGTCAATCACTCAACTGGCTTAAAGAGGAGATGTACGATGCCAGTTATGGTTTTTATGCTGCAAGAGATGCAGATACCGAAGGACAGGAAGGTAAATATTATACCTGGGCAGCCAAGGAATTGAAGAATTTGGTTAAAGATGATTTCGAAACTTTTGCGCAATTGTACAATGTGGCAGAAGGAGGAAATTGGGAGCAAACCAATATCCTTTTTCTCACATCAGAAAGTTTAAAAAAATCAGAGAAAACGTATTTGGAAAAAGGAGAAGAATGGCGTAAAATCCTTTTAGCAGAAAGAAGAAAACGTCCTGAACCGCTCACGGACGACAAAATTATTTTGGCCTGGAACGCGCTCATGATCAGTGCCTTGGTGGAAACGGCCCTTAGACTCGAGGAAGCTGATTTGTTGGAATGGGCTGAAGAAGCATTGAATATACTGGAAAAACAATTTGCACATCCGGAGTATCTGTATTTACATTCAGGCCGAAGAGGTCAAATGAAATTGCCGGCGTATCTGGATGATTTGGCTTATCTGGCCAAAGCCTTGATTGATATGGGAAATGCCACTGCCAAAACACTTTATTATCACCGGGCAAAGGCCGTATTGGAATATGTGTGTCAGCACTTTAAGAGTGAAAATGATCACTTGTTCGATTTTGTTCATCACGATTACGAACAAGTGCAAATCCGCAAAAAAGATATTTATGACAACGCTTTGCCATCGGCCAATGTGGTTCTGTTTGAAGTGATGCAAAGTTTGGAGCTTATTTTTCAGGAAAATCGCTGGCCAGGCATCTTTAAAAATGGATTAAATACAATGCGGGCCTATATTTCGGGGTTCCCGGCGAGCTTTTCGAGATGGGCCACTTTGGCATGGGTTGCATCGGAAAGCATTACAGAAGTGGTGATCATTGGGCCAAATGCAAAAAAAATCTATCAATCGATATATAATAAAGTGGAAAAGCCAAACGTTCTGTTTATAGTTTCAATCGGAGAAGAAGAAAACATTGCATCACTCAAAAATAAATACAAGCAAGGGGATACGCTTGTTTATATCTGCAAGGATTTTTCCTGTTTGGAGCCTTTAACCGACATAAATCAAGCACTGGGGGTTATTTTATAAGAATATTTTGTAGAGTCAACTGAATGATTTTTATTTGACCATCCGAAATTTCAGTTGAAAGAAAGTTTCTCGCAGGTGAATGGATAAGATTCTGAGATCTTGGATATTTCGGTTAAATATTTTTAGATGAATTTATATGAGAAATGAAAATACGTGACTATATTGTGCCGTATTTGAGTTAACAAATATTTTAATATATTTGCCAACTTGTATAAAAACAATAAACGGACTATGATGAAACAAATTTCGTTGAGACTATTAACACTCGGATTGATCGTTACGGCTTGGGGTTGTGGCGGCGGTGGAGGCCCACAGGGTCAGTTAGTGGGTACTACACATAAAGTGAATGGTATTCAGTCTGCTCCTGTTGGAATGACCTGGGTCCCATCCGGTGTCATGCATATGGGGGCCAGTGACCAAGATTTACGCAGTGCCAACGACGTAAAAAACAGAACCGTACAAATGGTCGGTTTTTGGATGGATGCCACGGAGATTACCAATTCTGAATATCGTCAATATGTAGACTGGGTGCGCGATTCAACTGCTCACTCTGTTTTGGGTGATTACAAAGATTTAGACGATGGTACCCAAGTGATTGATTGGAAAAAGAAAATCAAATGGACAACGGAAGATGTTCAGGATGCCATGGCGGCCTATTATATTCCATCAACTGAAAGTATCTGGGGTAAAAAAGAGTTTGACAATGCTAAATTAAAATACCATTACGAAACCTTTGATTACGATCAAATGTCTCGTCAGTCTGTACCTGGTCAAAGTCAATCAAGGATGAATTATTTGGTTAAATATGATATTGGAGCCTATCCGGATACGACTGTCTGGATGAAATTGTTTTCTTATTCTTACAATGAACCAATTACGCATCAATATTTTTGGTATCCAGCCTTCAATAACTATCCTGTTGTTGGTGTGAATTGGTATCAGGCAAACGCTTTCTGTCATTGGCGTACGAAAAATTGGCGTTCTTATCGCGACAGTAAAAAACTCTACTTGGAAGGTGATTTCCGCTTGCCTAGTGAAGAACAATGGGAGTGGGCTGCGAGAGGTGGTCGTACACAGTCGCCTTATCCATGGGGAGGTCCGTACATTGTGAATAAAAAAGGTTGTTACTTAGCCAACTTTAAACCCAATCGTGGTAATTACAGTGCAGATGGCGGTTTGTATACCGTGCGTGCTGATGCTTACTGGCCGAATGATTATGGGTTATACAACATGAGTGGTAACGTGGCTGAGTGGACGATGTCACCTTATGAGGTGCATACATATGGTAATATTGCCGATATGTCACCAGAAATAAAAAGTCGTGCGAAAGACACCGATCCAACATGGTGGAAGCGCAAAACCCTCAGAGGAGGTTCATGGAAAGATCCTGCAGCATTCTTACAAGTGGGAAATCGGGATTACGAATTTGCTGATACTGCCAAAGCTTATATTGGTTTCCGTTGCATCGTTAATTATATAGCCCCGGCCTTGTCAAATAAAACGCCAAAAAGAAGATAGAAAATAGCGCGCTTTGATACTTTCACCGGTTTGAGGCCGGATAGGATGGGCGTATCAAAATGTATAATTAGAATACTCAAACAAATTAAAAATTTAAAAGTAAACATGAAATCCTTATCATTATTTTTTGAAACTTCCACCGGAAAATATCTGAAGAACCTGATCATTGGTGTGGGCGCGGCTATCGTGCTGGTTGGCGCCTTGGCAAAACTGGAACACTGGGCTATTGCAGGGACCATGTTGACGGTTGGGATGTTGACGGAAGCTTTCATCTTTACACTATTGGGTATTTTGCCCCCGCATAAGGATTACTACTGGGAGAAATTCTACCCGGGAATCGACGAAAATCCTCACGTTGAAGCATATAAAAAAGGCGTAAAATTCCAACCAACTGCACCTGGTATGGCTGGTGGTCTCGGTGGCCCTTCTGCAACTGCTTCATTAGATAAAATGTTGGAAGAAGCTAATATGAATCCCGCGAATATTCGCAAATTGAGTGAGAATTTTCAAAAATTTGGCGAAACGGTGAATCAGGTTAAAGATATTTCTAATGTTACAGCAGCTACAAATGAGTATTCATCTAAAGCGAAAGAAGCAGCATCTGCTTTAAATCAAATGAAGGATACTTTTATGGGAGCAACAAATACATTGGCTTCCTTTAATAATGCGGCTGAAGAAACTTCTAAATTTCATAATCAGGTAACAGTATTGACGAAGAATCTGTGGTCACTAAACCAGATTTATGAAGTGGAATTGCAGGATGCCAATAATCACTTGAAAGCAATGAATAAGTTTTACAGTAATTTGGTGAATGCATCTGACGCTATGCAAAGCAGTGCAGATGATGCGAATAAGGCCAAAGAACAAATTGGTATGTTGGCTAAAAACCTGGGCACCCTGAACCAAATTTATGGCAACATGCTGAGCGCAATGCAAGGCCGATAGTTTTATTAAAACCTACTCATAACTTTATTCATTTAATTCATAAGAAAATATTCATAAAGAATGGCTCTACCTAAGGAACCGAGGCAGTTGATGATTAACCTGATGTATCTGGTACTTACCGCACTTTTAGCGATGAATGTATCCAGCGAAATCTTGAACGCATTCAAAACAATCGGTAAAAGCATCGCCAATTCAAACAAAGCTGTAGAAGAACGTAATAAATTAGTGACGGAACATTTTCAAGAATATATCAATGACGAAGATGCTAAGCCCGAAAAACGTGAAAAAGTAAAACAGGCTTTGTTGTTGGCAAACCAAGTGAACGAAAAAACAGAGGCAATCATTTCCGAATTGAAAAAATACAAACAATTGATCATTGATGCCTCGGGCGGTTTAGATGAACAAGGGAATATCCGTCAAATTGAAAATTTGGACGGCGGTACCCGAGTTATGATCGAAGAAGGAAACGGACCAAAATTGTTAAGTTCTCTGAAAAAATTTAAAGACGAAATAGCCGGCTTAGTTCCTATTAATATGGACAAGATGGTAGCTCCGGGTGTTGGTAACAATGTCCGTGTTTTTGGTATGTTACCTTTAAATTTCGAAACTGATAAATCTGACAATAATCCTGACGGTGATTGGAGTTACGGGAATTTTCATATGTCTCCAACGATTGCAAACATAACCTTGTTAGACAAATATGCCAGTGATGTGCGGGCTTCGCAGTCTTTGGCCTTGGATGAAATTTGGGCCTTGGCAACCGGTGAACGTCAGAATGATTTACACGTAACTTCCCAGGCCTTACCTGACTATGCAGTTATCGTTGCAGCGGATAACAACTTTGTTTTGCCGGGTGAAAAATATCGGGCTCGTATCATGTTGGGTACTTACAACAAGAAAATGAACAATTTATCTTTTAGTGTGAATGGCAGAACTATCATGCCTGTTGACGGAGTTGCTGAATATACTGAAATTGCGAGTGCTGTGGGACAAAAAAATGTAACTGTCACAGCTTCTTTCACTGATACGATTCCTGGTACTAAACAAACACAGCGTCGAACAATTACGATGCCTAAACCGGCAAATTATTATGTGGGTGAAGCTCAGGCTTCTATCTCACTTGATAAAATGAACGTACTGTATGTCGGTCTCGCGAACCCAATTACTATCGCTGCCTCGGGTATCCCTGCAGGAAATATTAATGTTGCCTCAGAAAATTGTACAATGACTAAAACAGCGGGTGTCGGTCAGTATGAAGTAGCCGTTGCCAAAGCCGGAACAGATGCTAAAATTACTTTAACCGGTAAATTGGCAGATGGTACAGTCAAAAACTTTGGTACTTATAAGTATCGTGTAAAGTTGGTTCCTACTCCTTATCCAATGATTGCGAATTCTCGTGGGGGAAAAATGGCTAAAAATTTGCTAAAAGCGCAAGCTGCGGTATTTGCAAAATTGGATGATTTTGCCTACGAACTAAAATTCCCTGTTACATCTTATAGTGTTACGCTTCAACCCAAATCCGGTGATTTAATGGAAGCAACCGCTACAGGTGAATTACTATCTTCTCCAACAGTAAGGGCTATTTTGGACAAAGTCAAAATAGGCGATCGTATCTATTTTGAAAATATTAAATGTAAGGCTCCGGATGGTATTCGTTCCATCGGATCTGTTAACTTTATCATCACTGAATAAAACGCTTAACTATGAGTGTAATGAATAAAATCAAGTTTTTCCTTTTAACCGGCGCAGTGGGTGTGTCATTGATTTCTCAAGCCCAACCGGGAACGCCACATTCTACGAATTTTAGGGCAGATGCCGCTGTTATCAGTGTACCCGTTTCTATTGTGAAAGAAGTTTGGAAACCCTCCTTACGTCGGGATGGAGCGATTGATCGTGTAGAACACAATAATTACGTTACTCCATGGCAGCCCATTCGGGAAGCAGATGTACTATGGAAGAAGCGTGTTTGGCGTGAAATCGATACCCGTCAAAAACAAAATTTCGCTTTTCGTTATCCGGGTGATGATGAAACCGGTGGTGGTATGTACATTGAAATTCTGATGGATGCCATCCGAAAAGGACTACTGACTGCATTTAATGATGATCGATTTACACAACCATTGAGCATGGAAGATGTAATGTCAAGAGTGGTTAAACCAAATGATACTTTACCGGTTGAATTACCGGACGGAAGTATCGAGTATCGAGTTATAACTTATGGGTTTAATCCGGATCAAATCACGAAGTATCGTTTAAAAGAAGATTGGATTTTTGATAAGAATTTAGGTCGTATGGTCGTTCGGATTATCGGTATTGCACCATATTTTGATCGTACTAATGAAGACGGTTCATTTAGAGGTTCTGTTCCGATGTTTTGGTTGTATTATCCTGATTTAAGAGTTTATAATGCTCGTTTCGAAGTGTATAATCCTGAAAACGACGTTTATCGTATGAATTGGGATGATTTTTTTGAAAAACGTGTATTTGCAAGTTATATCCTAAAATCAACTTTGGATAATCCATTGCAAGAGGATATCAAAAATTACAAACGTGGCATTGATGCCATGTATGAGTCAGAAAAAATTCGGGAGAAACTCTTTAATATCGAGCACGATTTATGGGTGTACTAATCCTATCATGATTTTATAAAAAATCCACGAAATTTTCGTGGTTTTTTTTTGCGCTATATTTCTAGCTAGCTGATTATCTCATAGGCGCTTCAAATTCAAGGAAGCGTTCGAGGGGTAGTACTGCGGTAGAGCCCTTGGACGATGACGCGGAATTTGAAGATGCATGTGAGCAGTGAAAATCAGA
>DAIRSC010000015.1:0-18910 GCA_036804585.1 Chitinophagaceae bacterium | reverse complement strand
CAGTGAAAATCAAGAAATGAACTGCAAGCTTATTGCAGAGATATAAAAAATTACCGAACATTTAAATGAGCACTATTCACACCAAAATGCAATGATATCAAATGTTTTCACGTTAAACAGCAACCCTCTATTTAAAAACGGTCATTCAATCCATTATGTTGTTCATGGATAAATGCCGATTATTATTCGAATTCACCATGATAAAAATTGCCGTTTCCGCGCTATTGTGCGTACTTTTGCATTTCAAATTTCAATTCCATTATGGACACATTCTCGATGGTTGAAGAAATGGGAAAAACCATTTCAATTCAGCAAAAAGGGTACGAAACTCTCCAAAATATTCGTGAAGTTGAGGTTGGTTCAACCCCTAAAACACTTGTTTGGCAGATGGATAAGGTAAAACTATATCGTTACAACCGCTCTACACCTGCAAAATGTAAAATTCCGGTATTGGTTTCCTTCGCCATCATGAACCGCCATGATGTTTTAGACCTGCAACCCGACCGTTCACTCATGAAAAAATTTCTGGATGAAGGACTGGATATCTATATCATGGATTGGGGCTACCCAAGCAAAGCCGATCGTTTTTTAACCATGGAAGATTATATCCTGGGTTATATGAATAGCGCTGTTGACTTTATTCGTAAATCTCATGGCATTCAAAAGATTAACAAAATGGGTATTTGTCAGGGGGGCACGTTCTCGACGATTTACGCGGCCTTGTTTCCTGAAAAATTAAATACCCTAACTGTTTATGTAGCACCATTTGATTTTACGACCGATAAATGTATGTTGTACAAATGGACGAAATACATCGATGTGGATGCCATGGTAGACTCATTGGGTGTGATTCCTGCTGACATGCTGAATGCAGGTTTTGGCATGCTTAAACCCAGTATGGATATTTCCAAATACTTTGGTGTTTTGGACTCTCTGGATGATGAAGGGAAAATTATGAACTTCCTGCGTATGGAATACTGGAAAGCAGATTGTCCGGATTTAGCCGGCGAAATGTATCGGAAGTATATCAAGGATTTGTTCAGAGACAATAAGTTGATCAAAGGCGAATTTGAATTAGGCGGTCAATTGGTGAATTTGAAAAATATTACAATGCCATTCCTGAATATTTATGCAACAGAAGACAACATCATTCCGAATGAATCAACTATTGCAGTGAATGCCAAAATAGGTTCAAAGGATAAAGAATTATACGCATTTCCCGGTGGACATATCGGTGTATTCGTAGGTGGCCGTTCCCAGAAGGAATTGGGCCCTAAGGTTGCCAAGTGGGTCACAGACCGAAGCAAATAATATTGACATAAAAAAGGGCTGAGGCCCTTTTTTTTACTCCCATAACAATCAGGCTTTGTTTCATCAACATTGATCCAAAATTTTGCAGTTAGACACAGCCAACGGCTAAATGAATTAGGGGCTGCTGGTTATCTCACTGGCGCTTCAAATTCAAAGAAGCGTTCGAGAGGTAATACTGTGGTACAGTCCTTGGATGATGACGCCGAAGTTGAAGATGCCGGTGAGCAGTGAAAATCAAGAAATGAACTGCATGCTTATTGAAGTGATTTAATAAATTTTCGTGCATTTATAAAATCAAAGTTCTCCCCTGAATGTACCGATATCAACTTCTTTCACATTAAACTGCAGTCCCTAAATAGTAGCCCCTATCTATTTTGCGTGAATGGCACAAATTGGAAAATCATGAAGGATTGATTGCACCTGAATACTTTCAGCTCTAATTTGTTTTTCCTGGATATTCTATTGTAAAAAGATAGTAGCTATGTTTGATATAATCCAAAAACTCGTAGTCACTCGCTTCACGTAAAAATTCATAAGGCGGGCGATATCTCAGCATGAAGGCTTTGAGCTCCTCTCCATCCAAATAAGTAATTCTCTTCACGAGACGATCATTGAAGGCAAAGTCGACAAATTTTTCTTTTTCCCATTCGGCATACATATCCTGAAAGGCCCATTCCTGACGGTTTCTTTTACTCAACATGGCCAAGGGCATGCTACGCATATCTACTTCGGACCGCGTTTGTTTGCGCAATACTAAATCATAGGTTTCGCGATATCGAAGACTATCCTTTTTAAAATCAAGGGGTTTGCCACGTATGTCCACTTCCCGGAGTTGGATAGGCACTTTACTCATCACGAGCCGGTAATAGCCCGGTTCTTTTTCATTTTGAATCCGAATGCGAATGGTTTGATACCCAAGCTTGCTGAATTCGATTAATTCACAATTTTTAACCATCAATTCAAATCGGCCATCGGCTTTTGTACTCATGCCAAGCAGGGTATGGATATTCCGGATATTTACATCGGCCATCAGGGAATCAATGGCTAGATAGCGCAATTAACAACGTAAAAAAGTATGTGACTTCGCCTGTGTTGCCATCAAAAAAGCGCCCAATAATATGCCCCAAAATTTCATAAAATGTGAAGGTAGTTCATTCCCTTTTTTGAACGACTGTTTCACAAAGGTTTCACACCCTGATGATGATCGACAGTCCGCTGAACGGCCGCGCGATAGGAGTGGTAGCTCCCGAATGCCAAGGGCTTCGGGACTACAAACGGATAGCGCGAAAATAGCCTCAAGAAGAGATTTCGCTGATGGCCCCAAAGACCTAAACAACCACATTAATCATTTTGCCTTTCACCCATATCAATTTACGCAACGGTTTTCCTTCCATCCATTTGAGCACCACCTCATGTTCCAAAATAACTTTTTTAATGTCATCTTCCGTGGCATCCACCGCAAACAATACTTCTGTGCGGGTTTTACCATTGATGGCTACCGGATAATTGATTTCCTGCTCCACGAGGTGAGCCGCTTCAAAGTTTGGAAAGGGTGCGTCCAGAATACTGTTCGGTTCACCACTCATTTGCCATAGTTCTTCACAAATATGGGGTGCAAAGGGCGAGAGCAAAATCAGCAAAGGCTGCAGTACAGCTCGCTTATGGCATTGCAGGGTGCTGAGTTCATTCACCGTAATCATAAATTGACTCACAGCGGTGTTCAGCGCAAACTGGGCCGTATCCTGATCGATTTTTTTAATACACTTGTGCAGGATTTTAAGTTCTTCGGGATTGGGCTCTTCATCGTTCAACACCATGCCTTTTTCTTCATCGGCGAAGAGGCGCCACAATTTTTTGAGGAAACGATGAACGCCTTCAATGCCTTTCGTATCCCAAGGTTTGCTCAATTCAATCGGTCCCAAAAACATTTCATACATCCGGAAAGTATCTGCACCATATTGCGCAACCATATCGTCCGGATTAACGACATTGAATAATCGTTTACTCATTTTTTCAACCAAAGAACCGCAAATGTATTTATCCTCTTCTAAAATAAAAGTCGCATCGTGGTATTCAGGCTTCCAGGCTTTAAAACGATCTAAATCCATTTCCAATCCATTGCAAAATGCATATTCAGTATACAGAGTATCTGTTTCGTATTGATCTTTTAATCCGGCAGAAACAAAGGTATTGCTGCCTTTGATGCGATAAACCAAACGGCTGTTTCCCTGTATCATGCCTTGATTGATCAGCTTTTTATAGGGTTCATCAAAACCGATATATCCCAAATCACAAAGCACCTTGCACCACATGCGGGAGTATAACAAATGCCCGACGGCATGCTCAGCACCACCGACATAAACATCCACCTGATTCCAGTATTGACTGATTTGCGGGTCGCAAAAATGTTCATCATTGAGCGGATCCATGTAACGCAGATAATACCACGAACTCCCTGCATAACCCGGCATGGTATCGGTTTCTCGTGTACCGGCTTTCGTTTCGGTCCAGGAGCTTGCATTGGCCAATGGGCCTTTGCCACCGGGGCCGGCACTATAAGTTTCCAAATGTGGTAGTTCCAGCGGTAATGCGTCCTCGGGGATGGCAGTGGCACAACCCGCTGTATCATAAATAATCGGGAAAGGTTCCCCCCAATATCTTTGCCGACTAAATCCGGCATCACGCATGCGGTAATTCACTTTGGGGATACCTTGTTTTTTTTGCTCCAGTTGCTCAATCACCTTAGGCAGGGCTTTCTGATAGTTACAATCATCAAGAAATTCGGAATGTTGTAAAATGGCATCCTTCCGGGTGCAGGCCATTTCGCTGATATCTACCGATTTAAAAATATTGGGAATGGGTAAATCAAAATGTTTGGCAAAGGCATAATCGCGCTCATCGCCTGCCGGAACAGCCATAATGGCTCCGGTTCCATAACCTGCTAAAACATATTCCGAAATCCAAACAGGAATATCGGCACCGGTAAAGGGGTGTTTTACATAAGCACCTGTAAAACATCCCGTGATGGTTTTTGTTTCGGCCATTCGTTCTCGTTCGCTTCGGGAGGTAACATATTTTCGGTATTCTTCAACTGCGCTTTTTTGTTCAGCACTCACAATATCCTGTAACAAATCGTGCTCCGGTGCCAACACCATGAATGAAACACCAAAAATGGTATCCGGTCGGGTAGTAAAAACTTTAATGGAAACATCAGCACGGGATTTTACCTGAAATTCAATATTGGCACCGGTACTTTTGCCAATCCAATTACGCTGCATCTCTTTCAAACTCTCCGGATAATCTACTTGGTCCAAACCGCTGAGTAAACGCTCGGCAAAAGCCGTGATGCGCAGAAACCATTGGCTCATTTTTTTTCGTTCTACAGGATAACCTCCACGTTCAGATACACCGTTCACCACTTCATCGTTCGCGAGCACAGTGCCTAAAGCCTCGCACCAGTTCACCAAACTTTCGGCGCGGTAGGCCAGTCGATATTGCATCAGAATATCTGCTTGCTCTTTGGCCGATTTTTCGCTCCATTGCTCAAATTCAACGTGGTTTTTGAATACTTCTGTTATGTGAGTTATTGGTTCAGCTTTTTGGGTATAAGGGTTATAGAAGCTATTAAACAACTGCAAAAAAATCCATTGGGTCCAACGATAATATTTGGGATCAGAAGTACGAACCTCCCGACTCCAATCGTAGCAAAAGCCGATATTGTTTAATTGTTGCTTATATCGTTGAATATTTTTTTCGGTAGTTACCGCTGGATGCTGACCGGTTTCGAGGGCATATTGTTCGGCGGGTAAACCAAAGGCATCAAAGCCCATGGGGTGTAAAACATGAAAACCTTTATGGCGTATGTAACGGGCATAAATATCGCTGGCAATATAGCCCAAAGGATGACCCACATGTATTCCGGCACCACTCGGATAAGGAAACATATCCAATACATAACATTTGGGCTTCGACGAATGATTGTCAATCCGATATGCCTGATTTTGGGTCCATATTTGCTGCCATTTTTTTTCGATAACTCCGAACTCGTAAACCATCTTGATTATGAAATTTAAGGTGGGCAAAGATACATCCAAGTCCTTAAAGCTTTATGGCTAAGCGCTATTTACAAGAGAGAAAATTCAATGATGCCCATTAGAATTTAAAAGGACTAATTTTTTTTAAAGTTCCGGAATCAGAATGATTTGGCAGCAAGATGATTTCTGCCTTTTTTCATTCGTAACCCTCTTTACGCGCTGCACGGCAGACAGCTGCAATCGGGGCTGATGAGATATTGGGAATTCCTTTATTACGAATCCTATGGCATTTTTTTCGCAGTGAGACTCTTGCAAAACCTCTCAGGTTTTTTTGCATGTTGACGTTTTCTCAGGTCTCGTATCATGGTATATGGACAAAAAATAAAACGCGGTGTTACATAAGTTACTCAAGGCTGTTCATTCCGGACGTAACTTTGCTTAAAATGTATCAGATGAATTGGCACGAATACTTGCAACAATTTGAGGAAATATTATCCCACAACATCAACACAGCACCTTACAACGATCCTCATTTTTATGAGTATACCAAATTGAATCAAAGTCGGATGAACCGCTGGTTAAAAACGGCGCCCTTGCAAACACCACTCATTGAAGCCCTGCAAGCGATTGAACTGCCCCAGCATTGGATTTTGATCACTGAACCCTGGTGTGGAGATGCGGCCCACCTGAATCCATTTATTTATAAAATGAGTGAAGTCAATGAGTTGATTCATTTGCATATTCAACTACGAGATAGCGGTTCGGAAATTGATCATTACCTGACCAATGGAGGCAAAGCCATTCCAAAATTGATTATTCGAAACGAAAGTGGGGAGGATTTGTTGGTGTGGGGTCCCAGGCCGGCAGCCGCACAGGCTTATTTTTATGAACTCCGCGAAAGTAAGCTCACTACCGAAGAGCAGAAAACAGCGCTGCAACAATGGTACAACCAGGATAAAGGGCAAAGTATTCAGCAAGAATTCATTCAGTTTTTTTCGGACTTCCCAATCGATATGCATGCAGTTGCCAATCAAAAGCAGCTGTAAACTGGCGACGTATATTGCCAACGACTCTACTTTTCATCGATTCCACCCGAGAATAATTGACTGGCTTTTACGAAAAACCAATACCTAATCGAGATGATTTATGATTTTCTTTTCCCAATGCTAAGCTCCGGAGGGTTATCGGTTGAATGGACCTCAAAACCTCAACGAAATGTTTCGCCAAATTATGAATGCGACACCATTAAATTCATCACAAGGTATTAGATTGGATACTCGACCTTGTACATGGAAATAGAATAATTAAAGGCTGCTGTTTAACGTGAAAGCGAATGATATCATTTCATTTTGGTGTGAATTGCGCTTATTTAAATACACGGCAATTTGTCAAATCACTTCAATAAGCATGCAGTTCATTTTTTGATTTTCACTGCTCACTGTCATCTTCAACTTTAGCGTCATCGTTCAAGGGCCGTCCCGCACTTGCGAGACTACACCTCGAACGCTTTATTGAATTTTTAGCGCCAGTGAAATAACCAGCAGCTCCTGATTAAAGATGCGCCAAACTAATCCGTTACAAAAGGATAGTCGGCTTGCAGATAAATATCTTTGTACAGTTCATTCTCCTCCGGCCATGGTGAATTTTCGGCAAATTCCACGGCATCATCAACCGTTATTTTTATCTTCTCGTTGATTTCGGTGATTTGCTCTTCTGTGGCGAGATTGTTTTCACGAATCACGCGCAATACATATTCAATCGGATCTTTCTCTTTGTATTCTTCCAACTCTTCTTTACTACGGTACTTCGCCGGATCACTCATACTATGACCTTTGTATCGATAGGTTTTAATTTCCAATAAAGTAGGTCCTTCGCCATCACGGGCTCTACGCGCAGCACGCTCGATGGCATAATGCACATTTTCAGGTTTCATACCATCCACACTATCGCCGGGCATATCATAGGCATCGGCAAATTTATAAATGTCCAAAACATTGCTGGTTCTTTCCACACTGGTACCCATGGCGTAGAAATTATTTTCGCAAATAAAGATCACAGGAAGTTTCCACGTCATGGCCATATTAAAGGTTTCGTGTAAAATACCCTGACGGGCTGCACCATCGCCGAAGAAACATAAGGTGACTGCATCTGAGCCTTTGTATTGTTCAGCAAAGGCAATACCTGCTCCCAATCCAATTTGACCACCCACAATACCATGCCCGCCAAAGAACTTTTTTTCTTTGCTGAAAAAGTGCATACTACCGCCCTTACCTTTGGTACATCCGGTAGCTTTTCCGTATAATTCCGCCATACATTCACGGGATGAAATGCCTTTGGCGATTGCCAATCCATGATCACGATAAGCGGTAATCATGTTGTCATCATCGCGAATCGCACTCATACAACCGGCAGAAACAGCTTCTAGTCCGATATACAAATGGCAGAAGCCTCGGATTTTTAGCATGCCGTACAACTGTCCGGTTTTTTCTTCAAACCTCCTTTGAAGGAGCATAATTTCGTACCAGTAAAAATAGATTTCTTTACTAAAATAAGCGTCCACCGTTCGTTAAGTTTAGGCAGCGAAGATAAGTCGCAATCTGTATTTAAAACTATTTCGGTCTAAAAATAGTACAGGCTATCAAATCTTAAATTTTGATTCGATTTTGAACTAATCATGGTAAAAAAAAGACTACCCGTGGGTAGCCTTTTATGAAAAAAGGTGTTTGTTTAGAGTTTATAGCTAAAGCCTACATTCATGACTTGCTTCAATTGAGTCCAACCCAAAGGCCCATATGCTTTTGTTGGGTTACCGTTGGCGTCCGTACTATTTTTATTTTTTTGTCCGGGTTGATCATTGTCGTACAACATGGTAAAACCTATACCAGCCCCGACAAATTTGTTGATTTTGATGGCGAAAAAGTTATCCCAAAGGATATCGACATTACCGGGATTGTCGCGATAAGGTATACCGTTCACAACAGTATTTTTAGCCAGGTAGTTTGAATATAAATCCAGACGTGTATTATACTGAATGTTTTCGGTGAGTTGGGTTTTATAACGTGCGGTCATATATGCACCCAATTCCATACGATTCGTTTTACCTTGCTGAACACCAAAAGCAGGTCCTGACAATGTATATTTCGATTTTACGGTTGTGTATCTTCCGGCCAATGGAGAGAAGAAGATGGAGAATTTTTCTCCACCACGGTATTCAGCGCCTAAAGCCAGTGTAAAATACCCCGGAGCCATAAATTCCGAAATAGGATTTAATTCCCAGTTAGCATTTGAATAGTTATATCCCGGAGTGAATTGCGATTGAAATCGAAATAAACCTGAGAGATAGGTACTGCGTTTCAATTTGCTTTTAGATATAGTCCAATTTTTGGGTTGCAAACCAAATCGTGAGCTGAAGTCGATACGATCATCCAATTTTCGGGGTTTGAAGCTATTGGATTCAACATAGTTTAATCCATAAAATAAATCGAGGGTATTTTCCCAAACTTTATTGCCTTTTACACGGGCAGCAAATCCGTTGAATTGCCCATTCACAGCGAGCGACATACGTTCGCCACCAGCTACCCAGTTTTCTAGCATGGCTTGATTGAGACCAATGTTGACGATGCCGCCTTTGGTCCAGCCTTCGTTTTTAGTGACCACTTTTGTTTTCAGGTCATTTTGAATTTTGTCAGATTCTTTATCCTTTTGCGCCGAACTGCTCAATGCGCAAAGCAACAAAAATGGAAGTGTAAGAATTTTTTTCATGTTGGTATTTTTAAATGTAGGGTGATGTGTAAAAAATCAATAAAAGGACAAATTGGCAAGAGAAAAAAAGAGAGATTTATCGCAATGTATTTTTTTTGGACGCAAAAATGCCACCAATTATCTTGGTGGTATTTTTAATCGAAATGATTAACATTTTCTTTATTTCTTAAGGGCATCTCGAATTTCCATCAACAATGCATCGGTAGAAGATGGACCTGCCGGAGCTTCTTCTTGTTTTTTCTTCATCGCATTCATGGCTTTGATAACCATAAATACTACAAAAGCGACAACCAAAAATTCAATGGCTACAGTGATGAAGCTGCCATATTTTACTGCTACCTCAGGAACAGCTGCAACTACAGATCCATCGGTATTTTTAGCCTCAGCAATACCCTCTTTTAAAACCACCTTCATATCGTTAAAATCTACACCACCGGTGAGCATACCAATAGCGGGCATAACCATACCATCGATGAAAGAAGATACTACTTTACCGAATGCACCACCCAAAACAACGGCTACGGCGAGGTCAACCAAATTACCATTGAGGGCAAATTCTTTAAATTCTTTAATAAATCCCACAAGAAAGTTTTATTTAGTGAGGCATAAAGAAAAGATTATTTTTTCAAACCCGGAAATTTCATCTTAAATGATTTTAGCGTAGCCAATAATTTCTCTGCAATCAAATAGTTTTTGTACCAATTCTGATCTGCCGGAATGATATGCCAAGGGTATTGATTACACTGATTAAAAATATCTTCATAATACTTCATATAGATATCCCATTTTTCGGATTCTATTAAATCATTCGCATTGTATTTCCACATCTTTTCGGGTATTTGCATTCGTTCTTTTAATCGTTCCTGTTGCTCAACATGCGATATGTGCAAATAAAATTTGAGTATCGTTGTTTGATTGTGTTCTTGCAACAAGCATTCGAATTGATTGATGGCTTTCATACGGGCTATCGCAGTTCGGTCATCGATCCATTCATAAACGCGGGTAATTAAAACGTCTTCGTAATGCGAACGATTATGAATTTGTATCATGCCTTTTGCCGGACAATGTTGATGGATGCGCCACAAAAAATCATGACTTTTTTCTTCATCGGTAGGAGCCTTCCAGGATTTTACCTGTATGCCCATAGGATTCATATTGGAAAAAATATTCCGAATGACCCCATCTTTACCGGAGGCATCCATACCTTGAATAATCACCAGTAAAGAATGATTGTTTTCTGCAAAGAGCAGATTTTGCAAGCCATTGATTTCCTCGAGCATGGCATGCATTTTTTGTTTGGTTTTTTCTTTATCTAAACCCCTTGGGGCCCGGGTATCCAATTGTGATAACAAGATATTGTTTTGCTTTGCCATATGGTTTATGTTGAGGTGTTTTTGCTTTGACGATAGGTAAAAAATGCGAACCAGGCCATCAGGGTGAAAGCAGCAGATAGCGTGATGGGTAAATATATATTGATACTGACTACTATACCTGCCACAATAGGTGGAATACCTTGAGCCAGGGATTGCACAGATTGGTTCATACCCAGAATTTCCCCCTGTTCCTGTGGTCCTCCACTATTGGAAACGATGGTTTGTAAATTAGGTGACATCACGCCCTGACTGACTGCAATGAGTGGTGAAAGCAAATAGAGATACATCGATTGACCGGGAAATAAAATCAACACCAGGGCAATCGCTAGGGTGAACATAAAAATGCTTACAGCCATTTCAGGTTTGAGTCGTTTGCTGATCAGTCGGGTAATAAATCCTTGTGTGATAGCAATACAAATGCCAATAAACGCAAAATAGTCGCCAATATCTGATTGCGAAAAACTAAATTTCTGAATTAAAAATACTTGTAGAAACTGGGTGAAAATACTGAAACCAAAAGTGGCTAAAAATACCACCAGAAAAATTTTTCTGAGATGGGGTTTGTTGACGGCTGCTCCAATATTTCGAAAGCCTTGTAACAAATCGATGGGTTTGGTAGATGGAGTTTTAAGTGTTTCAAAAAAGAAACGAATTACCAAGATGATGTTTACCAGACACAATATGGCAGCAAACCAAAAAGGCGTTTCAAAATTGAACCAAGACACTAAATTCGGGTCGGAGAGTCTGCCGCCGATATATGGGCCAATGATAAATCCCAAGCCGAATGCCATCCCAATTAATCCGAAATTTTTGGTTTTGGTTTCGGGTGTGCTGACATCGCTGATGGCAGAAAATGCAATAGAGATATTTCCACCGGTAAATCCATCTAGAATACGTGCGGCAAACAAAAGCCAGACCCAATGTTGATTCACACCAATTGCAAAAAGGATGTAACCGATGAGGGTACCAATCAAGGAGATGGTGAGTACTCTTTTGCGACCGGCTTTATCAGCCCATGCTCCCAGAAGTGGCGCGCCAAAAAATTGGGCCAGAGGAAAGGAAGCAATGAGTAGTCCGAAAATAAACGTTCTTTCTCGGATGATGGATGGGATTTCCTTTGCAGGGATACTGAGCGCACTGATATCAATGGGCCAGATGCCATGTTGTAAATCCAAAAATAAGGGTGCAAGTATCGGTAATACCAAAGTAGCCCCTAACAAGTCAATGAATACGGTTAAAAATACCGGAATGAGGAGTTGTTGATCACTTTTATTTTGCATGCGCAGATTGTCTGATAAATATTATTTAAAGAGAAGAACCTAAAATCGAATCACCAAAGTTATTCTGAATATAAAAAACCACTTCATAAAAAGTGGTTTCAGTCATTCAATCATGTCTTGTGAAGCCATTGCTGAAAATATTTTTCAACAATTCAAGGAATCAACAGAGTCTATTTTAAGGTTTGCTGGTTATATCAGAGGTGCTTCAAATTCAAGGAAGTGTTCATGGGGTAGTACTATTGTAAAGCCATTGAACGATGACGCCGAATTTGAGGATGGATGTGAGAAGTGAAAATCAGTGAAAAACTGCAAGTTTACTAAAACGATATGAAAAATTATTTTGCATCTAAATGAGCGAAATTCTCTCCATCATGTAATGATATCAGCTATTTTCACGTTAATCAGCAAGCCCTGTTTTATTTTTTTTCTTCACCGCCAAATAATCCTTTGATTTTACTCAATGCTTCTTTCGCTATATCTTCTGCTTTGTCAGCTACATTACCTAACTTGTCCTTGGCTTGTTCGGCAAGGTCTTCCAGTTTTTCTTTGGTGGCTTCCGCAAAATCTTCAGCTTTGTCAGCATAGCTGGCTTCTTTCATCTCACCCTTTGCTCCTGAAAACATGGCATCAATATTTGCGGCCAAAGGACCAGGTACTTTTGATTTAACGAATTCAACAACTGCAGTCATGGTTTTCTGAGCTTGTTCAGCAGATAGACCAACTTCATTCATGAGTTTGTTTAGGAGTTCTTGCATGGTTCGATGTTTTAGGTGGTTAAGAGTATCAAAGGTAAGCGCTATCAATTGCCGGCAAGTTAATTTTTTGAAATACCGAGTAGTCCGATTTGGTTAATCATATTTTTTTTCGAGTCTAACCATCGATGAATCAATCGATCCGCCAAGGGGTGGATTTTTTTTGCGAATAGAAATATTCAGGTATTTAGAATCCGGGAAAGCGTTTAAAAGCGCTAATTCCATTTCAAACAACAAAGTTTCCAATAGGGGGAGTGGATTTTGAAAAATGCCTTTACAAATTTCCAGTATTCGAGCATAATCAAAGGTGTCGTTCAGGGTTTTTACTTCTCGGCGCTGAATACCAAATTGAATGTTTAATTCAAACCAGGTACCCCATATTTTTTCTTCCGGGAAAACACCGTGGTATCCGTAGAGATTGATTTTATTGAGGGCAATGTAAAGGATAAAAAATGAAATTTAAATCTTAAGGATTCACCTGAATCTGATACATAGTTTCATACTCATTCACGAAATCATCATCGCTCACAAATAATTTAAAAGTATAAATACCGGGATTTTGAGCGACGTAATATACCGATTCCAGAGTGCTGGGTGATCCATCAGGTAAAATCCATCGTTGTTTGCTGAAATTTTTGGAACAATTGTTCATCTTGATGGTGTCTAAAACTTGATATACACTTCTGTCGCTACAAATTAAAGGCTCCGGAGCACCGGGGCGGCGGCAGGATATCAATATTAAGACAGCAAATACGGTTAAAAGCAATATTTGTTTCATGGTACAATCAGACTTGAGGGGTAAATATAAAACTCATTTTGGGCTTAGCCAACTTAATCTGCGGCCTATTGGTTTGAACGGCGGAATCTAACCCTGCAAAATTTCCTCCACATTGTTATGAATATTTCGGCTCATAGCGTCGGTGGGCAGGTCATTCGTGTCGCCGCCAAAAGGGTCTTCAATTTCTTCGGCAATAAGCTCCAGGCTAGCCAGGACATAAAATATAAAAACAATTATTGGAATGGATAAATAGCCTAATGTGAACATATATCCAAATGGCAGGGTCATCACATAACCGAAAATAAATTTTTTAATGAACACACTATAGGAGAAGGGGATGGGTGTATTCTTGATTCGTTCACAGGCACCACATATATTGCTTAAAGCACGCAGTTCTTCATTTAAAATGATGAGTTGTGCATCGCTGATGATGCCCTCCTCATACAGGTGGGTGATTTTGCGCATCATCATATCTGCAATTTGATTGGGAATATGAATCCGATCGTCGATTTTTAAATCAAATTGTTCCTGTAATTCATCCTCAAACATTTCCCGTTCGGGCTTGGTGGATAACAAGTGATTTCTTAATGCATAAGCAAAGGCAGGTATCACTCGTTTAAAAAAATCGCAAACTTCCGGGTGGTTTTGGCCACAAATCGCATGTAGTTTCATGGCCAGGTTTCTGGAATTATTGGTCAGTTCACCCCATTGTTTTCGTCCTTCCCACCATCGGTCATAGGCAGAATTGGTCCGAAAAACCAATAAAAGCGAAATAATGGCCCCTAATACAGTATGCAGGGTTGGAATGTTTCGGATATAACTCGAATCAGGAAGTTTGAAATACTCTTTTTCAATAATAACAATCAGGGCACTATACAATCCAATCCCAATCATCAATGGAAATAATTTACGGACCGTATCACCTTTGTGTATTCGGAAAATAAAGGTGAACCAGTCTTTGGGGTTATAATGGATCATGGTTTCTAACTGAGTTCATTCGTGCGAAGATAGTATGGTGCTTCTATTGTTGTATCGGGGGTGTTTGGGGATTCTAATGGCTGGTATACTTCGCGGAAATTATATTGTATGCGAGAAAATGTTGATTTGATGTAAAAATAAACCTGAATATTTTCGTTGGGTTCCTTTAATTTCATCAAACCATGCGGGTTTTATTTTTTTTGTACACGATTGTGATTGGCCTTTTAGGGCCTGCTGTTCAAGCACAAATTCCTCCGCCCATTGCAGAATGGACATTCAACGACGGAACTTTTCGCGAATCTAAAAATCAGATTAATGCAAAACCAGTCGGTGTAAAATTGGTGCGCGATCGTTTTGGAAATAAAGAATCAGCCCTCTATCTCGAAGGTTCAGCACATAGTTATCTTAACCTTGGGACTTCCAATTTACTTAAACCTTCAAGAGGTAGTATTTCCTTGTGGGTGAATATCGAGCGCAAAGTATTTGCAGGGCGCGGTTATGAGAGTAATGTAATCCTACTTACAAAAAATGCACCTGTCGACGATTTCTGTGATTCGTACACGTTTATCTACGATTTTAGAACGGAACGGATTGGGATTTTTACCTCCAAAGATTCAACCGAACAAGCCGGTGTGAATTCAATTGAGGCCTTAAAAATGAATGAATGGCATCATTATGTTTTTTCATTTGATCGGGAATCCATTTCATTATTTATAGATGGTGTTTGTCAGGGAACTGCCGTGAAAAATTTTGAGATCCAATATTATGCCCCAGACTCTGTAATCGTTGGTTATTCTGCCAGTCAGAAGAATCATCGCTTTATGCGGGGAATGGTTGATGATATACGTTATTATCACCATGTGCTCAATCAGGATGAGATCCTGGAACTTTATGAAGAACCTGATCCCAATCGTTGGCATAGTTGGATTGAAAAAACTTTAAAACTTTTGGGAGTCCTGATGGGTATCTTACTCATTTCCTTTTTGTTGGTTTATCGCCGAAGGGCAGCGTTGAAATTAGCTGAGCAAAAACTAAACATCGAATATAAATTTCATGAAATGGAAATTCGTACCTTGAAAGCACAAATGAATCCCCATTTTATTTTTAACTCACTCAACTCCATTCAACAACTGATTTTACAAAATGAAAATGAAGCTGCACAAAAATATTTATCCAAATTTTCCAAACTGATCCGACGTTTGCTCGAAAGCAATCATCATGATAACCTTTCCTTGCGCGATGAGTTGGATCTCTTGAACCGGTATTTGGATATTGAATCGCTGCGTTTTGGAAATAGTTTCAGTTATGAAGTTTCGCTTGAAGGAATCACTCATCCGGAAGATATTTTTATTCCTCATCTGCTTGTTCAACCTTTTGTGGAAAATGCAATTTGGCATGGCTTGTTGCCCAAACAAGGGGAAAAGCGACTACAAGTTTCTTTTTATATGTTAGACGAGGAACGGATTCGTTGTGTCGTCGAGGATAATGGAATCGGGCGCGAACGTAGCGGTCAGAGAGAGCAAACATTTAAAAAGAAAAGTTTGGCCCTGAGCTATGTTCGTACACGACTTGAATTGCTCAGCCATACGTTGCATCGAAATTGTTTTGTGGAAATTCATGATCTGAAAAATACGCAAAATGAGGCCATGGGTACCCGGGTTGAAGTCATCATTCCCCGATTGACTGCCTTAAATGAATAAGGGTATTTTGTTTGATTTGGATAAAACAAGTTGTATTTTGGCATGAATCATGTTAAGAGCCATAATCATAGACGATGAAGATGCCGGTATTCAAACGCTTCGTTTACTGACTGAGCGGTATTCCAGCGGCATCAAAATTATTGGTTATAGTACTGACCCCTTTGAGGGTATTGAAATGGTGGAAGATTTCCGGCCGGATATTCTTTTTCTGGATATCAGTATGCCCGTCATGAATGGTTTTGAATTGCTGGATCGTTTAAGTTTTAAGGACTTTCGATTGGTATTTACCACCGCGCATGAAGAATTTGCCATTAAAGCCATTAAGTTGAAGGCTTTTGATTATTTGTTGAAACCCATTGATGTAGATGATTTTAAAAATTGTATGTCCCTCTTGCAACAGTCGCAGAAAGCAGTATTGAATTTGCCGGGGGAAGTTCAGCAAATCATTTTGGAGCTGCCGGTTAGAGATGGGATTATTTTTTTAAAACAACGAGAAATTATTCGGCTCGAAGCCTCAGGGAGTTATACCCAATTCTTTACTGAGGATGGAGAAAAATATCTTGTTTCCAAATCGCTTAAGGAGTACGAACAATACCTTGATGCCCATTTATTCTATCGCTGTCATCATTCTCATATTATCAATCTGGATAAGGTGGTACGTTTTATCAACCATCAAGGTTTGTTTGTCAGAATGAGTGATGGAAGTCAAGTTGACATTGCTCGAAAAAATAAAGAAATTTTCCTGGAGCGTTTAAAGTCATTTTCCTGACAAACTACCAATTTGAACGCTGATAGTATCAATTAAGAGACGCACATTATCAATCCAAACAATTAAAGATATTCGGATTGTAGTATCTTGAGGAAACATTATTCACTTAAATGCTCATCGCATATGAAACGTAAAATTTTATCAATTCTCTTGATGCTGCCTTTTGCCGCTTTTGCACAGCTGACCATCAACCAAGCACCGACCGGTGGACCTTTACCTCCTGCTACACCTACTGCTACTCAAGCTTCGTTGGCTTGGTACAGAGGAGGGAATTTAGCTACACCTGGTTTTGAAAATATTTTTGGTACCTTTTGGAACAGTGAGGTACATCATTATACCAATGGGATACGTCGGTTTACCACTTCCACGAATAACGGACTTTCTAATACCGGTTTTAGTACACCGGTATGGACTGGAGATGGCATTAGTATTGCGAATCATACCAACTCGGCATCATTCGCATCCATCGATTTATTTACCAGTACCTCTAACCAAACCTTCCTAAGAATGGGGCAAGCTTTTTTGACTCAAACGACGAATAACAGAGTAGAGCAAATTGGTAATTTTCAAGGTTTTTGGTATAATGCTACGGGAGTGGGTAGTTCAGGTTCTCCCGGTATTGCACAATACAAATGGGCCATAACTGGAACTGAACGCGGCCGGCTTGGAAGTAATGGGAAATGGCGTTTTGGTACTACAGCAGCGAATGCCAATAACCGGGTGGAGATTACGTCTGGAGCCGGGGATCCATACTGGCCGACTAATGCAAGTGGTTTGCGTTTTACAAATTTACTGGCCAGTTCACCAACCGTTCCTCCGGGTACCAATGGAGTAAATAATGCCAAAGTACTTACTGTTGATAATAATGGAGATGTGGTGCTCACGAACGCCTTGGCGGGACCTGTTAGTGCAAATAATGGTCTTCAAATCACCGCAAATACCGTACAACTTGGAGGAGACTGTACCAATCCGGTGCAGGTAAGTAATGCCACAATTTTTACCAATAGAAAAGTACCCATGAAAGGTTTTTTGGTATTCGATCAATTTACACCATTCAACACGGCACCTATTTCAGGCCGGGTTGGATTTGGAGACTTTCCACAATGTACCGCGCCGGGCAATCTGGTTGAAATAACTAAAACACAAGCGACGAATGGAGTTCCATCAGGAATAAGTGGCTTGCGCCTCGGCGATTTAAGGGCCGGAGCAGGAGCGAATCCACCGAACGGACAAGCATTAAGTGTCAACGCGAATGGAGATGTGATTCTGGTTCAGGCTGCACCGGGTGGTGGCAATACGACCATTTGTAATACAATACCTATGGACAATGTAACAAAGAATGTTGGCGGAAACACAATCTGTGAAACCAATATTACTGATTTGAACCCGATTGGCTATGTTGGAATCAATAATACAGCTCCTAACGATGCCTTAGATGTAGATATACGCCCCGGTAGCATTAGTGGTGATATTGACATCAATAATTCAACAAGCCGGTATGAGATCAATGACAATCCTGTGCTTTGGCATAAAGGGAATATCAATGATTTATTCTTAGGAGTTGGTGCAGCCCAAAATAGTACGGTGAGTAATAACAATACCATAGTGGGACATGATGCAAGTAGCCAACAACTGAATATCGGATTTAATCATACCATATTAGGCGCTGAAGCAGGATACAATCATGCCTTTGGACATGACTATACTTTTGTCGGTTACCGTTCGGGATGGGGGCATCCCGGTTTTCTATACACCAATACCTTTCTCGGAGCTTACTCGGGAGAAATGGAAACCGGTGCCGAAAATACCTATCTCGGATGGGGTGCCGGACAGAATCCAACAGGAGGACAGAGCGTGCATAATACGTTTGTGGGTCATAGAAGTGGCGCGAATATTAACACCGGTAGTTCAAATACCTTTTTGGGATATCATAGTGGGCTGAACAATACGATTGGGCATTCAAATGTCATGTTAGGAGATTTTGCCGATTTAGGTTTTAATAATTTAAACAATGCCATTGCATTGGGTTCTTCTGCCAATGTCATGAACTCAAACCATATGATACTTGGAAATAATACGGTGAATGTAGGTATAGGCCTGAGTGGTGATGGTTTGGGCCCGCAGGTTTAATTAGAATTGGACGCTGGTTTATCGGGAACCGCAGCTGGTGGAA
>DAIRSC010000014.1:0-18931 GCA_036804585.1 Chitinophagaceae bacterium | reverse complement strand
CAGATAAAAAATTATTGATGAAATGTAATAATATCGAGAGACACAAACTTCCGGAAAAATAAAATACCAATCCGAGTACCAGACCCAAATAAACACGTGGAACTAAACCGCTTAATTGTCCATGTAAGGCGCTGAAGACGACTGCCGTAATGATGATGGCCATCACCGGGTTTGATTTCATCATTCGCAATAGGGTTGTTTGCACACATGCCCTAAAAAAAATCTCTTCTACAATAGCCGGTAATAAGCAGATGGTAATAGTAGAGATCCAAAACTGACTCCATAATTTGGTCGACAAAATGGACCGGGAAACCATGGAGTAATGTTCATCCATTTTTTTGATTTCCTCGCCCATCGGCAAACTTGCTCCCCAAGCTTCCATCCATCCCACCGCCGGCATGGAGAGCAAAAACAAGAGCACACCTACCAGGATAAACATAGCACCCGGTAATCGATGGAGTTTCAAATATTGAAGCGGGTGAGGATGTGAGAGGTAAGCATACAAAGCTGCCGGTAAAAGAATCACAACCACAAGCGCTAAGGCATTCACCCATTTGACCGCACCGATATATTGTTCGGGGATGGTTTTAAATTCAGCCATTTCGGATGAACTCAGGCCGATCAACTGCTGGTTGAGCCATTCGGTGAGGTAGGTTCCGAGTAACAAACCCATAAAAAAAAGGGCACTAAATACCAACAACTGAAATGGTGGTCGGGAATAAAGCAAGTATTGTTTAAACATGGAGATGCCCGCAAATGTATGAAAAATTGCTGCTGAATCTTGATTTCCAATCCGGATTCGATTTAAGTTGACTTACTTTCGCGGCATGAAGACCATGCAATACATCGTGTCCGTACCCGAAGGCGAAGATGCCGACCTCTTATTGGCAAAAATTCAATCGGATGGATTACAAGGGGTTGAGCAACAAGCTGAACAAATGCTCATTTATTGGGATGCCAATCAGGCCGACCATGAAATGCTCCTTGATGTTCTGAAGGATTACCCCTTCAGCGCCAAACTCCTTGAAGCACAAAACTGGAATGCTACCTGGGAGTCGAATTTCCAACCCATTCGTATCACCGAACAGGTGGGTATTCGCGCCGATTTCCATCCCCCTTTCCAAGATTGTTTGTACGATTTAGTCATCACTCCCAAAATGAGTTTTGGTACCGGGCATCACGAAACGACTCATATGATGGTCAGCTGGTTGGATGAAATGGACCTGCAGAATCAGTCTGTTTTTGATTTTGGTTGCGGAACCGGTGTGCTGGCTATTTTGGCAGCTAAAAAAGGGGCATCTAAAATCGTCGGTATTGACAATGATTTTTGGTCGATTGAAAATGCCCGCGAGAATGTGTTACGAAATGAGGTCTCATATGTCCAAATTATTGCAGAAGATATTACCCAAATTTCCGGACCCTTTGATTTGATCTTGGCAAATATTAACCTGAATGTGCTTCTCGCCCACATGAAAGATTTATATCATCTGTTAAAATCGGGCGCCGGCCTCATTTTAAGCGGTATCCTTCTCAGCGACGAATCCACCATGCAAGAAGCCCTAAAAAGCGGTGGGTTCAGCATTCGCGACCAAAAAAGCCGTGGACAATGGCTGAGTATATATGCAATAAAATTATAATATAAGCTTGTATTTCAGACTTGCTTCCATTATATTTGCGTTTTCAGTTTTGAATCATCAAAGCAATTATACATGTACGAATTTATTTTATTAATACTGGCTTACCTAATCGGATCTATTCCGACTGCTGTTTGGGTAAGCAAGTACTTTTTTAATATTGATATCCGAAATTTTGGTAGTGGTAATGCCGGTGCCACCAACACCTTCAGGGTATTGGGTTCAAAGGCGGGTAGTTTTGTGTTTGGGGTGGATATGCTCAAAGGTTATATTGCTGTGGACCTGGCTTATTTTATCGCCAAATACCAAATGGACCATGTTGCTTTAACCAATTTTCAGGTCCTCCTGGGTATATTCGCTGTTCTTGGTCATATTTTTCCAATTTGGGCTGAATTTAAAGGCGGTAAAGGAATTGCCACTTTGTTTGGGATGATTCTCGCAATCCAACCATTGGTTGCAGTGAGCCTGATCTTGGTTTTTGTATTTATGTTGTTTCTCACCCGCTATGTTTCGCTGAGTTCCATTTCAGCAAGCATTGCCTTCCCTATTATGATCTTTTTTGTTTTTAAAGAACCGGAATTGATGTATCGGGTTTTTGCACTTGCCACAGCAATAATGGTAGTTTTAACCCATCACAAAAATATCAATCGTTTATTGGCCGGCAATGAAAATAAGGTTCCTTTATTCAAGAAAAAGAGTAAAGCAGATCTATCCTGATAGACGAAAAGTGGTAATATTTAACCGGTGAACGAATATTCCACTTTCGATTATGAAACTCCTTAGCCCTTTCCGATTTTTATTACATTATAATTTTTTGGTAAGTTTGGCTGCGGCCATGTTGGGAATTGAAACGCGCATTTTATTAAAACGCAATCCTTTACTGACCGGTGAAGTTTTTTTCCTGTTTTTCGCAACACTCACGGCCTATCAAATTTATTACTTTAATTCGGTCAGGCATCCATTCGCCAAATTCATTCTCTTGCCGGCGCTGATCCTGAGCATCCTGATTGGAATTCAATTGCCGGCACACAGTCAGCGAACGGGCCTATTGATCAGCATTTTATCAATCATCTATACCTTACCCGTATTTATCAAAAGCATTCGATTTTTACGCAAACCGGGGGTTAAAATGGTTTTACTCACGATCATTTGGACTCTGGCGAGTTTTATTTTTCCAGCCGAAAACATGCAGCTGTCAGCTGAAGGTGAAATGATACTCACATACCGGGTGGCTTTTTTATTTTTTTTAATTCTCATTTTTAATCTTGAAGGCCGCAAATTTCCAACCAGGCTTCAATGGGTTTTGCTTCCCATCTTGCCATTATTGTTGATGTTGCTCAGTGCTTACCTCATTTGGTTGCGCATGGATGCCTTTTATGCCCTGGCCTGCCTGCTGAGTACCCTGCTGTGTTTTGTTCTTCATCGCAGGGCTATACGCAAACAACACCATGCATTATTTTATTTATTCTATGCAGACGGACTCATGGTTCTGCATTCTATCTTTGTCCTGATTCTCAAACAAGGACAATATGAACTTTGAAGACATTCTTCACCGGCGATCGATTAATAATACGGGTTTCGATAATACCACCGGCAACATGTCCGGACGTATTCTCAATAAGGATGGCAGCAGCAATGTGATTAAAGCCGGAATCCCCTGGCATCGTCGAATGAGTTTGTTTCATACCCTCATCAATATGTCCTGGACCCAATTCATCGTATTGGCTTTATTGGGGTTTGTGATTACTAATCTCATTTTCGCGCTATTGTATTTTTATTTTGGGATAGAACAAATTGGCAAAGACTCAGACTCCAATGCCATACACGATTTTATGGACTGCTTCTTTTTTAGTGTACAAACGGTCACTACCGTGGGATATGGTGTTTTACATCCTACTTCTTATCTGACCAATTTTTTAGCCTCTCTGGAAGCGTTATTCGGATGGATGGCTTTTGCCGTACTTACCGGTTTATTATACGGACGATTTTCTAAACCCACTGCCTACCTGATTTTCAGTAAAAATGCCGTTGTAGCTCCTTACAAAGATGGACAGGCTTTGATGTTGCGCCTGGCGCCCTATAAAAACAACACCTTGACAGAAGCAGAAGTGCTGCTGAATGTTTCATTCCGGATGCACGAAAACGGCAAAGTGGTGAATAAGTTTTTTCCTTTACCTGCCGAAATATCCAAAATCAGTGCCCTCTCTCTGAATTGGACTGTCGTTCATCCCATCAATGAGCATAGTCCATTATACGGCATGTGTAAAGAAGATTATAGTATCAATCAAACAGAAATCATGGTGTTTATCAAAGCTTTCGACGAACATTTTTCCAATACCGTTCAACAACGAACATCCTATACTGCCGACGAAATTTTACACGGTGCTAAGTTTAAACAAATGTTCAGGCAGAGCGATGATCGTAAAACCACTGTGTTGGAATTAAACAAATTGGATGATATCGAAATAATGAATGAATCCAAAACATCATGAATAAACACCTGAGGTATTTTCTGTTCATTTTGTTTATCCTCTTTGCCAGCTTTTTCTTCTTCGCATTTAATGAGTCGGATATTGCTTCAAATACTGAAACGCCTTTTAGAAGGGAACCGCCCAAAGCACCTGTTCAGCGAACAATACCGGCGCCTCCACCGGACACCGAACCAACTGCTGAAGTCGTATCGACCCTGCAAAGCCCGTTGAGCGCTGACTCCAGGTTTTATTTCAATTGTAAGGCCCAATAATAGTCAATTACAACAAATGACTAATAATTTCTTCGATATGGAGACCTTCGGCTTCCGCTTTGTAATTACGTACCACACGATGTCTTAAAATGGGCAAGGCTACCGCTTTTACATCTTCAATATCCGGACTGTATTTGCCATGCAGCAAAGCATAACATTTGGAAGCCATGATGAGATTCTGAGACGCTCTCGGGCCAGCACCCCATGAAATATAATTGCGGGCTAAATCACTCCCCTGCTGGTTGGGGCGGGTACGATGTGCCAAACCAACTGCATATTCCATCACATTATCCGGAACGGGAACCCGACGAACCAAATGCTGGAAATACATGATTTCCTCACCACTCATGATTTTATTTAATTGAACCTTTTGATCGGTGGTGGTGTTTTTAACCACATTGAGTTCTTCTTCAAAACTTGGATAATCAAGCCAGATATTGAACATAAAACGATCTAATTGCGCTTCAGGCAAAGGATAAGTTCCTTCTTGCTCAATAGGGTTTTGTGTGGCCAAAACAAAAAACGGCGCAGGTAAATGATGTACTTGTCCGCCAATCGTAACCTGACGTTCCTGCATAGCCTCCAGCAAAGCAGCCTGGGTTTTGGGTGGTGTACGATTGATTTCATCGGCCAAAATAATATTGGAGAACAGCGGCCCCTTGATAAATTTAAAATTACGATGCTCATCCAGTATTTCCGCCCCCATGATATCCGAAGGCATTAAATCCGGTGTAAACTGAATACGTTTAAAACCTAAATCCAGCACTTGAGCAATGGTATTCACCAATAAGGTTTTTGCCAGTCCGGGCACGCCGACCAGCAAACTATGTCCGTTACACAAAATTGAAATCAGAGAGCCTTCGACGACTTCGTGTTGCCCGACAATGATTCGGGCAATTTCATTTTTAAGGGCCTTGTATTTTTGTTGGAGGGCATTGGCCGCTTCTACATCTGATTGATACATAAATTTTACTTGGGTTGGTTGAGGTAATTATTTTTTTTCATTGGCTTGAGCCATCGCCTGAAGCCATCTTTGAATATTTCGGCAGTCCTGGTATTCTTCATCCACTTTCAGGTAAAAAGTATTCACCTTACTTTCGATCCATTTCATGAGATACTCGTTTTGTTTTTCGGCATAAGCCACTTGTTGAATACGGGCTTAATCATCTTTTAAGTTAGCCCTGTGTGGTTCTGTACGATTGCGTAAGTATAAAGTACGCACTAATTTATCGCCGGTTTGTGGATCAGTAAATTCCTGTGGCTGACTAAATTCTCCCGGCTTCATACCATCAATGGCTAAAACAACAATAGGATCTAAATCAGCAGGAATCACCAATGAACCACCGGATTGAGGATCGGTAAACATACCTCCTGTTATTTTAGTGGCGTCGTCGGTAGTGTACTTGCCAACGGCCTCAGAAAATGCCAAAGTGCCGCTCAGCAATTTCGCACGTACACTATCGGCACGAACGGTTGCCTCGCCCACCATATCGGAAGTGATGAGTGGCTTGATGAGAATATGGCGGAGACGCGCTTTTTCACCTTGTCGGCTCACCATTTGAATGATATGAAAACCAAACTTGGTTTTTACAACATTGGAAATTTCGCCATTCTGCAAGCGGAATGCCGCTGCCGAAAACTCCGCAACAAATTCATCCCGACTATTCACACCCAAATCGCCCCCATTATCACGAGTACCCGGATCTTCGCTGTATATTCCGGCCATGATATCGAAGGCTGATTTTCCACTCAGGATATCTTTGCGAATCCCTTCGAGCTTATCAATCGCATATTGTTCAACCTCTTTATTGATTTTTGGCCTGAATACAATTTGTCCGACCTCCACCATGGAAGGATAAAAAGGTAAACTGTCCTGTGGAACTTTATTATAAAAAACAGCCACTTCCTGCGGAGTAATTTTTACATTTTGCATCACCTGCATTTGCATGCGCTGTGCAATCATTTGTTCACGAAAAATAGGTCGGTATTCATCTTTAAGTTGATAGACTGTTTTACCCGATGTCTCCTCCAGTTTTTCTTCAGAACCTGACATATTGATAAAATAACGAATGCGGTTTTCGAGTGCCCCCTCAACTTCTTCATCGGTAACAATCACACTATCGCGGTCCGCTTGCTCGGCGAGAATTTTTTGACCAATATATTGTTCCAGCACGTTACATCGAACGGTATCACTCAAATTGGGATTATCACGACGATAATCCTCCATAGAGGTATTGATTTCGGATTGGAGTATTACTTTATCACCAACGATAGCAACAATTTTATCAAGTTGTTCTTTCTGGGCAAATGTTTGCTGAGTCATGAAACCCATCAAACCTGAAAGAAAAAGAATCATCAGATATTTCATAAAGTGCGCAATTTACACATAAAAGAAACAGGTTTGGCGGGCATTTTAAAAGATTTAACCCGGATTTTGCAGTTTAGAAAAAATTGAGGAAGATTTAAGCGCCTAAACAACTCTAAGACAAGCAATTAATGAGCTGACTTTGGATTCCGTTGTAATTGACGGAGAAGTTTTTTGGCTGGAACATGAACAGGTTTTCCTTTCACACTGACCACCAAGGTTTGATTTTTTAACGCACTTTCACGAACGAGTTTTTCATATGCGATACGAAACCCGAGGGTCACCTTTTCGACAAACTCCTGGTGTTCTTTACTGGTATTTTTGAATGGCGTTACCATGAATACGTTTCCAAAGATAGTTGTTTTCAATATTAGGTACAAGATTTTTTTCGCCATCGGCAATATGCTCAAGCGACCCATTTGAATTATTCACCAGCAACCAGGCATCCACCAATGGAATAAAGGTATGGAACAAATTATACAAGCCCCTGTGATAGCGCCTTTCGATAAGATGAGGGGGAATATCATGACCGCCTAATGACACCCTTTTGGCCACCCGCTCCTTGGCCATATTCACATCCTGCAACCATACGAACAAAAGCGTAACCTTGTACCCCATTTCATGGGCCTTGCGCACCAAAGTATGATAACTGCGGGTAGATAATGTGGTTTCGATGGCAAAATCTGCACGCTCCTCCAGCAATTCTTCAATACGTTTGAGCATTATGCGGCCGGCTTCGAAAGCGACGGACTCCACATTAAAGGGTGATAAACCCCTGGCGATATTATCGGCATTGACAAATTCACGGCAATTCAGCATTTCAGGTAGAATGGTTTCGCTGGCGGTGGTTTTACCCGCACCATTACAACCCGATATGATATACAATTGAGGCATCCGAAAATATGAGCGCGTTGCAAAACCGCTTTGACGGTAGGAAATCGTTATTTGACATCAAATATCAGGGTTCTTTTAAATTTTTTGCTGAACATTATCGAAAAGATAACGCATAACAATCATGATAAAAACTTGAACTTTTTTGCCAAAGGTCTTTTGCAGGAGTCTCAAGATATGAAGGTAATCCACAAACCGAGCAATCCTTTTTGAAAAGAATGAAGTTTTTTTTCATTGATAAAGACTACCGCGCATCATTTAGCCCGGATTGCAGCAAACTGCCGTGCAGTGCGGAAAGCCGGAGCAAGAAATACAAAGAGAGATTTGGCATCCTGCTCCAAAACAAATTGAAACAATCGCACGATCCCTTGAAGTGAATGTAAAAATTATTTGACATCAAATTTCTTCCTTTGTCAATGACTAAGAATAATCTCTTCATTTAGTCTAATTTCGCCCCATGAAACAAGACGGGCAACCTGTACAAAAAAATGCTTCCTGGAAACCGGAAGCGGAAGTACTTGCCTGGATAGAGCAATACAGAAATTCAAGTGAGGATGACTTGAATACGATGTTGATGAATCAAAAAAACGAAGCGTTTAAAACCCAAATTCATCAACTCAAATCGCTGAAAAAAAATGCAAAAAAATGGCCATTCCTTCTTCAATGTCCGGAAATTATTTTACCGCACGGTTTGAATCAGGAGCAATCCTCCTCAGAGTTAACCGCACGCTATAAAGCAGCACTTTTTGATGGACAACGATTTTGCGATTTGACAACCGGCATGGGTATGGATGCTTATTGGATTGGCAGAAACTTTAAGGAGGTGGTACTCTGCGAACCGAATGCTGAACTAGCTGCCATCACGAGTCATAATATGGCTGTTTTGGGACTCGAACAAGCCCGCCTTTTTGCAAAATGGCATGCCGAAGAATGGTTGCAGGATGCTGCTGAAGAAATGGATCTGATCTACCTGGATCCTTCACGAAGAAATCAACTAGGAGCCAAAACATTTTTTATTGAAGATTATGAACCACGACTGAACGAGTTATGGCCGATGTTGCTGAAATACGGCAAGAGAATCATGTTTAAAACTTCTCCATTGCTGGACATACATCGCTGCCTACAAATGCTAAAACCTATTCATGAAGTACATATTATCAGCGTGGAAAATGAATGCAGAGAATTGGTATTTGTATATGAACGAGGACGTGAAAGTGAAACGCAGTTTATTGCCGCCCACTATCATCAGGAACAATGGACGCGTTCGACCTTTACCCCGTCAGAAGAAGAAAATGCGGAAGTTGAATACAGCCCACCGCTGACATTTATCTACGAACCGAATGCTTCGCTGTTAAAAGCCGGTGCTTTTAAATGGACCGCAGCACATTTTGGACTAAAAAAATTACATGCTCATACCCACTTATATACGGCTAAAACATTTGTACCCCATTTTCAGGGCAGGGTTTTTCGTTGTTTACAAATCTGTAAGATTGAGTCAAAAGCCCTTAAACAATTTCTACCCGAAATGAAGGGCAATCTGAGTATACGTAATTTTCCGGGAAGAACAGAAGATTTAAGAAAAAAGTTGGGCATCAGAGATGGGGGGCATCATTATTTATTTGCCTGCACCCTTCAACAAGACGAAAAACGATTGTTGATTTGTACCAAAGTAGAATTGGCGAAAGACAATATTATTTAGGGACTGCTGTTTAATGTGAAAGTATTTGATATCAGGACATTCAGCAGTGAATTTCGCTTTTCTAAATGCACAACAATTTGTCAAATCACTTCAATAAGCTTGCAGTTTTTTTCTCATTTTCACTTCTCACATGCATCTTCAAATTCCGCGTCATCGTCCAAGGGCTGTACCACAGTACTATCCCTCGAACGCTTCCTTGAATTTGAAGCGCCTATGAGATAATCAGCAAGCCCTAATTAGGGGCTAAACATAGAGTTGATGTCCATGAAAAATAAGTCATGAAAAATAACCTACACTATATGCGTTTACGCTGCACTATTCAGTGCCTCTTGTACAAAATCTACTCTACAACCACAGAAACGATCCCAAAGATAGAAACTAACAACTTTTCCATTTTTTGATTAGATTTACCCCATCAAGAAGTTACTCACCATTTTCGTTATTATATGTACATGCAACCTGCATGGTTGGGCGCAAAATCCTTATGTCGATAGTTTGGTATTATACCTGAAAAACCATCCGGAAGAGGATACCATGCGGGTGATGACGACCCATCGACTTGCCTACCGTTTATCAGAAATAGATCCATCACGAGCATGGAAATATGCAACTGAAACAGAACGACTTGCACGTAAATTAAAATTTATCAAAGGAGAATGCCTATCGAATATCAATTATGCCATTTTAGAAGCCAATGAAGGGAATTTCCAAAACAGCGCCGACTATTATATCAAAGCGATAACCATTGCCGAGAAAATAGATTATACCCGTGGAATCAGTATTTCGTATAACAACATCGGAGACAACTACTTGAAATTACGCGAATTTGATAAGGTGTTGGAATACTCCGAAAAGGCCCTGGAACTCAACAGACGCATTGATGAAAAAAGAGGACAAGCCATTAATCTGGAACAAATCGGGCAGGTGTATTTTTTACAAAATGATTTGGACAATGCCTTAAAATACTGGAACCAGGGATTTGAATTAGCCAAGTTATCTTCGGACCCCAATATTTATGCGCAAATCATCATTAATCAGGGCAAATATTTTATAGCTAAAAATCAGATAGAAAAAGGACTGGGTTTGTTAAAAATTGCAGACAGTATTGCCAGCCGAAGTTCGGAATTATATCTTCAAATACTATCCGGAACATCGATGGTAACGGCCTACAAACAGTTGGGTAAAAATGATAGTATTTCCGTCATTCTGAAACGCATCATGCAAATGGCCGTAGAATTGAAGAATAGAAATGAGCAGAGTGAGATATACCGGATGATGGCCGATTTTTATGCATCCTCCGGTAATTATCAGCAAGCCTATGCATCCTTGCAGATGCACAAAACCCTGAGCGATTCAGTATTGAATGAAAAGAATTTTGCGCATGTAGCCTATGTGCAAACCAAATATGAAACCCAACTTAAAGACAAAGAAAACATAGAATTAAAGGCCATACAAAAATTGCAAAAACAAGAACTATCCCAAAAGAATTCCTTCTTGCTGGCATCACTCTTAGCACTTGGGCTGGCCGTATTTTCCATCTTTTTACTGATGCGCTCTTTTGCACACAAAAAAAAGAACCTCGAACTAGAAGAAGCACACAAACAATCAGAATATTTGCAACAATTGGCTGAACTGGAAGTAAAATCGTTGCGATCGCAAATGAATCCACACTTTTTGTTCAACTCACTGAATTCGATTCGAAATTTTATCATCAAAAATGAGTCTCAAAAAGCCAGTAACTACCTAGCTAGTTTTGCCCAATTAATGCGTAAAATCCTGGATGCTTCGCAACAAAGTTTTATTCCATTGGAAGAAGAAACCGAAATGCTAAAATTGTATCTGAATTTGGAATTGATGCGATTCTCCAACAAGTTTACTTATGAAATTCAGGTTGACGAACATTTATCGGCTTCCAATATCCAGATTCCATCAATGGTATTACAACCGTTTGTTGAAAATGCCATTTGGCATGGTTTACTACCCAAAGAGAGTGATGATGCGCATTTAACTGTTGCATTCAAAGAAATTCCTGATAATATGAACCAAATTTTATGCGTGATTATTGATAATGGTATTGGACGGAAAAAGAGTATGGATCAGAACATTGGCATGAAACGGCATAAATCCAAAGGGATAGATATTACTCGTTCGAGACTGAGAAGGCTGTTTGACATGGATAAAAGTGACCCGATTCGGATTGAAGACCTTTGTGATTCGAATCAGGAAGCGATTGGAACCCGAGTACTCATCCACTTACCTGTGAAATAAAGTCCGGGGTTTGGGGCGGGGATATCAAAAAAATCTTGCATATATTTCATCTTAGGCTTACTTTTAGCCATCGTAAAAGGGCCACCCCTTGAATGATTTAAATAAAGATCCATGAAGCGAGTTTTATTATTGCTGCTTATTTCTATTGTCAGTTTCAATACAGATGCCCAGTTTATGCGCCGTAAATTAAAAAAACGAACAGCTGAAGCTGCGGTTTATGGGAGTGTTGGATATTACGGAAATCCGCATTGGAGCGTGGGTGCCAACATTCAATATTTACATGGGATAGGTCGAAAAAAGCAAACATTCAGCATTGGAATGGGCATTCGCGCCAATGTGTTTAATACAGAAAAACGGGAGTATACCACATCCAGTCAGTACCTGAGCAGTATAAATCCGGGCGGCCCCGACACCATGTATATGCCTGAAGTACAAACCAATTCGCTGAATGGATACGTTGCCATGAAAATTCATATCAAACAAGGTGTAGATATTTTTATCAATACGGACATTGGTGGTATCAATTTCGGAGATGCTAAAAAAACCTATTTCCGCAGTTATGAAACGGCCCCGTTGCCTCCGGGCGTGGAGTACCGTACAGAACCTTATGCCTTTAACCTGAATGCGTTTGCCTGGGAAAGTTATGGCTCTCTGATGTCTGAAATTTACGGTTCATTCCGCCTGAATAAAGTGATGTACTGGCGTTTAGGATTTAATTATTTCCGCAATGAATATAAAGTGGATCAAAATATCCCAATGAACGGTAAGCGTTTTAGCCAAAATCACTGGATGGTGATGAGCGGTCTCGCCTTTGATGTACGCTGGAAAAGAACCCACGCCCAAAGCGATCGTTGGTAAACATCGTGTATCGGCGAAAACGATTTAATTTTAACCATATAAACGCTTCTGCCTGAAGAAAGTCCTGAAGCATTATAGAATGTTTATGTCCTTCATCACGACAACATCAGTCGGTTTACCCTAATAAGAGCATTAAACAGAATTGTCTCACTTCCAATCGGATTGAAAGTTTGAATGACTTTATAAATAGGGCTTGCTGGTTATCTCACTGGCGCTTCAAATTTTAGGAAGTGTTCAAGGGATAGTGCTATTCTAGAGCCCATGGACGATGACGCCAAAGTTAAATATGCCAATGAGAAGTGAAAATTAAGAAATGAACTGCAAGCACATTGAAGAGATATGAAAAATTATTGTGCATCTAAATGAACGAAAATTACTCCATCATGTACTGGAATCAACTATTTTCACGTTAATCAACAAGCCCTAAGTAGGAGCTGCTGTTTAATGTGAAAGTATTTGGTATCATTATGAGACCATTGCAAAAGTTATGGGCAAAAATCTACAGTTCCCAAAAAATTAAGGCCAAATGACTGTCTCAATGTTTACTGTAAGTTCTGCAAGGGGATAAGAAAAGCTCTGAGGTGCTAAAAGACAAACAAGGTAAACGAATATCAACTATGAAAAAAAAGATCATTATCATTGGCGGTGGATTTGCCGGCATACAGTTGGCAAGCAAATTAAAGAGTAGCGAATTTGAAATTTTGTTGATTGATAAACTCAACCACCACCAGTTTCAACCCCTTTTTATCAGGTAGCTACATCGCAATTAGAACCATCCAGCATTTCTTTGCCGCTACGGAATATTTTTAAACGACAAAAAAATATACAAATCAGGGTGGCTGAAGTCAGGAAAATTCAACCATCAACACAAGTCGTAGAAACAAGTATTGGCAATTTTAAATACGACGAATTGATCATTGCTACCGGATGCCGAACGATTTTTTTTGGCAACCCACGATTGGAAGTACATACTTATACACTCAAAAACACCTATGATGCTATCGCCATTCGAAACCATATTCTGAGCAGTTTTGAAAAAATCATTTCAGTCAGTGGGCACGAAAAAGAGGCCTTACTGAATCTGGTGATCGTTGGGGCCGGACCAACAGGAGTTGAATTGGCTGGTGCATTTGCAGAAATCAAAAAAAATATCCTGCCCAAGGATTATCCCAGAATTGACTTTTCACGATTGTGTATTTATTTATTAGAAGGCAGCCCGCATCCTCTCAATAATATGAGCGAGAAAGCAAAAGCCGCTGCCACCAGATATTTACTTGAAATGGGCGTTCAGTTATTAACCGGAAAAATGGTTAAAGATTATAATGGCCAGACATTGTTACTGAGCGATGGTCAAGAAATACCCAGCTCTACGGTTATTTGGGCGGTCGGTGTAAAAGGTAATTTTATCGAAGGAATTCCGGATGAGGTGCGTATGTCCGGAGACCGTATTCGGGTCGAACGAAATAATCAGGTAGTAAGGTTGCCCCACATTTATGCCATCGGTGATATCGCTTATATGCCTACACCAAAGTATCCAAAAGGTCATCCACAATTAGCGAATGTGGCAATTCATCAGGCTAAGTTACTGGCCTCGAATTTAAAGCGAGCTCTCAAATAAAAAGAGCCGCTCCCTTTTGAATACAAAGATCTCGGTTCAATGACAACAATTGGCACCAACAAAGCGGTGGTTGATTTGCCTTTCATACAATTTACCGGATACATTGCCTGGCTGGTCTGGATGTTTTTACACCTCATGCTCATTCTATGAGTGAAAAACAAACTCATTATTTTTATTAATTGGGCTTGGGCCTATGTAACCAAGGACACCAGTTTGCGTTTGATTTTAAAACCCGCTAAACCTGAAGATTTGAGGAGCATTTAAAGCTGAAGCTTTCCCAGAATTAAGTTGCAGTTCAGGCAAAAAAATAATCATTTACCCGAAGATGTTCAGGAAATTGACAATTCAGCCGGCTTTATCCTAAATTTGCTTCGCTTTGAAATCCAATCCCACCATTGCATATCATACCCTAGGCTGTAAATTGAATTTTTCAGAAACCTCTGCCTTGAATCGTTTGTTCAATGAAGAAGGTTATGAGAAAAAATCTTTTCAGGAAGAAGCTGATGTTTATGTCATCAACACTTGTTCGGTCACCGAAAATGCAGATAAGGAATGCCGTCAGCTCATACGTCGGGTAAAAAAACAAAACCCTGATTCAACGGTTGTCATTACCGGATGTTATGCCCAGCTTCAGCCACAGCAGATTTCCGAAATCGAAGGCGTAGATTTGGTGTTGGGATCCTCCGAAAAATTCAATATCGTGAAACACGTTAAAGAATTTCGTGAAACCGGAGTAGCAGCCATTCATAGTTGTGAAATTGCCGCTATTGAAGGCTTTCACGCCTCTTATTCCATCAACGATCGAACACGCACTTTTTTGAAAGTGCAGGATGGTTGTGACTATAATTGTTCTTTTTGCACCATTCCTCTTGCCCGCGGCCATAGTCGCAGCGATCGAATATCCGGAGTTCTGGACAATGTGACAGAACTAGCCAGAAGTGGTGTTCAAGAAGTGGTATTAACAGGCATCAACCTGGGCGATTTCGGCAAGGGTCATCAAGGCAATCGCAAAACGGAAGAAAGTTTTTATGATTTGATTCAAGCACTGGATGCTTTTGACGGTATTCCACGTTACCGGATTTCCTCGATTGAACCCAACTTATTGAGTGAGGAAATGATTGCCTTTGTGTCTGAGTCCCGGCACTTTATGCCCCACTTTCATATTCCCTTACAGAGTGGTAGCAATACCTTGTTGGCCTCAATGCGACGCCGATATCGCCGAGAATTGTAAGCAGAGAAAGTAGAAAGTAATAAAAGTAAAATGCCACATGCCTGCATTGGTGCTGATGTGATCGTGGGTTATCCGGGCGAAAGCGAAAAACTTTTTGAAGAAACGCTGGCGTTTTTAACTGCACTGGACATTTCCTATTTACATGTGTTTACTTACTCCGAACGGGACAATACTCTTGCAGCCACGTTGGATGAAGTCGTACCCATGCAAATACGTAAAGAACGAAATGCCCGATTAAGAAAACTATCTGAGTTAAAGATGTTTGAGTTTACCCTGAAACATAAAGGACAGTCGAGACCTGTATTATTTGAGCAAAAAAATGAAGGCGGGCAAATGGAGGGATATACCGACAATTATATTCGCATTCAACGCCCTGCCCGTGAAGAAAATATGAACCAAATTTGTTTTGAAATTATTTAAAACCTTACACTAAAATCATGCATAAATTTCAGGTAACTATTCAGTTTGAAATGAATGAAACATTTATGTCGCACGTTCCGGAACACCGGGCTTATATTGATGAACTCATTCGCAAAAACGTTGTAGAGCATTATGCAGTAAGTATGGAGAGTTATCGATTATGGATCCTGATGAATGCAGAAAGTAAAGAGGATATTCTCGACTATTTGTCCAAGTCACCGCTTTATCAATGGTGGACGATTGAAGTGGATTCTCTCTTTGTTTATGATGGGAAAAACTATCGTCTTCCTGATCTGGTGTTGAACTAACTGAAACAAAAAAATCATACCACTTCAATTTTCACCAAAGCCTCCAGTAAATTTCCTCATTGAAAAACTCCATCTCAGCTGATATTGAAACACATACCCCATCATCAGCTCGTCAGGCAATGCGGGTAGATATGACTACGATATATCATAATCCGGATCGAGTGATCCTGGATGTGCGCTCGCCCGGAGAATTTCAGCAAGGCCATATTCCTGGCGCAAAAAATCTTCCTTTATTCAGTGATGAAGAAAGAATTTTGGTAGGTACTGCTTATAAACAAGAATCGCCACAAAAAGCGTTGGAATTAGGTCTGGGCATCGCAGGCGCCAAAATGAACCAATATGTTGAAACGGCAAACCTATTAGCCCCGGATAAAAAAGTGTTCGTTCATTGCTGGAGAGGCGGTAAGCGCAGCGAAAGTATGGGTTGGCTGCTCAATTTGTGTGGCATGGATGTGCAGGTATTGAACGGAGGTTATAAAGCATTTCGTCAATGGGGACGAGCATTTCGTGAACGCCATACGCTGAAATTGATTGTGATTGGCGCACAAACAGGAAGTGGAAAAACCAAGGTATTACAAGCCCTAAAAAAACGAGGAGAGCAAATCATTGATTTGGAATCACTTGCCAATCATAAAGGATCTGCTTTTGGATCCTTGGGTGAACAAGAACAACCCAGTGCCGAACATTTTGAAAATTTGCTCATGCAAGCTTATCAAGCACTCAATCCGGAGAAGCGTGTTTTTATTGAAAACGAAAGTAAGAAAATTGGTCGCTGTCCTTTGCCCGATGACTTTTTTACACAAATGCATCAGGGTTTTTTTATGTATTACCAAATTCCGGAATCGGTACGCATTCAATATCTGATTGATGATTATGCGCAATTTGGTGTTGAGCCATTAAAGGCCCGTTTTGAAAAAATAAAAACCAAATTGGGCGGAGATCTTTACAAAAAAGCCCTGAGCGCTCTGGAGAATCATGATTTTGCCGAAGCTGCCCGGGCCGCATTGCACTTTTATGATAAAACCTATCAATTTGGATTTGAACGAATCGACCCTTCCAGAAAAACACAATTGATCTTTAATCACGCCAATATCGAAGAAATAGCCGATCAACTTATTTTCACAGCCAATCAATTCAATATTTCATGACACAACAAGAACCGATACTACTTACTCAATACTCACATGGTGCCGGCTGTGGATGCAAAATTGCTCCGGCTGTTTTGGATCATATCCTCGCCAATTCTGCTTATAAAACACAGGCACCCGGACTATTGGTGGGTAACGAAGAAAGAGATGATGCTGCAGTATTTGATTTAGGAGATGGGACTGCCATCATCAGCACAACCGATTTTTTTATGCCCATTGTGGATGACCCTTTCACCTTTGGTCGGATTGCTTCGGCAAATGCGATCAGTGATATTTATGCCATGGGTGGCACTCCGCTCATGGCAATTGCTATTTTGGGCTGGCCGGTAAATGTGCTTTCTGCCGAAGTAGCGGCATCAGTCATTGAAGGCAGTCGTAAGACCTGTTTGGACGCCGGCATCCCCCTGGCAGGTGGTCATTCCATTGATTCTCCGGAACCCATTTTTGGGTTAGCCGTTACAGGACGGGTAAACATCCCCCATTTAAAAAAGAATGGCGGGGCTCAGGTTGGCGCAAAATTATATTTAACCAAACCGCTGGGAATTGGCATTTTGTCAACCGCACAAAAACAAAACAAACTACTTCCTGAACATAGACACTTAGGCCCTGATTGGATGCTTCAACTCAATCAGATTGGTCAGTTTTTTGGCACCTTATCCTGTGTTCAGGCCATGACGGATGTTACAGGTTTTGGATTAATGGGGCATTTAAAAGAAATGTGCGAAGCCAGTCATTGCAGCGCATCCATTCATTTTGATCAGGTTCCTTTGATTGATGGGGACATTCTGAAGTATTATCTCGATCAACAATGTATACCGGGTGGAACGAAACGTAATTGGGATAGTTACGGACATGCGATTGCCTTACACAACGAACTTCTAAAACATCTGCTTTGCGATCCACAAACCAGTGGCGGATTATTGGTGGCAGTCAACCCGGACGATGCAACACACTTTGAAGCCATTACCCTTGAACGCGGATTTCAGTTAAATCCATTTGGAGAAATGATTCCGCTCGAGGATAAACGAATTTATATCCAAGCTTGATTATGTCGAAAGATTTTAAAAAATATTATCAGATTGCCGGAACACCCGAAGAAGTTTATCTGGCTTTGACTAATCCATTTACTATTTCATTGTGGACCGGTGAAGCTGCCGAAATGAGTACAGAACCTGATTCGGAATTCTCATTATGGGACGGAAGTATTGTTGGTAAAAACCTTTCCTTTGTGCAAGATAAACTGATAGAACAGGAATGGTATTTTGGAGATGAACCTGAGCAGTCGATTGTTACGATTAAACTTCACTCACACGAAAAGGGCTGTTCAGTAGAGCTAAAACATACCAATATTCCTGACGACGCCTATATCGATATATGCCAGGGTTGGAATGAAAGTTACTTTGGTTCGCTCATCGCCTTTTTTGAGGAAGATTAAACATTCGCCCGGAAGTTTAAGCAGTGCGATTAACAAGAATTCCCATTGAAAATATTTCATTTCCAGTAAACAATCACTGTGGGTAACAGGATCGTCATAGCGCATTCGGATAAATCCCAAATCTTCTGCTTGTTGAATCAATAAAAATTTAAACTGTACCGATTGACCCTTGATTTGGGCATTAAAATTCATCTCATACCAATTTTGTGCATTTACATGGGGTCTGCTGATTAACGTGAAAATAGTTGATTCCAGTACATGATGAAGTAATTTTCGTTCATTTAGATGCACAATAATTTTTCATATCACCTCA
>DAIRSC010000013.1:16138-19033 GCA_036804585.1 Chitinophagaceae bacterium | reverse complement strand
GTGGATAGTCTGCAAATTGATTCACTGAGTATCTTACCTAATTCGTTTTTTATCGAAGAAGTCGACCGCAAGGATTATTACTTTCGATTGGCTGATGCCACCCTTTTCTGGAAAAAACGGCCGGAAAGGGATAGTTTGAACATTCATTATCATAGATTGCCATTTGCACTTTCAATGCGTGTTTTTCATAAAGATATCAAACGTCTGGATCGACAAATTACCATCCAACCTTTTTATTATGACGCCATTGAAGCTGCTAACGAAAATAAAACCATCATTGATTTTGGAAATGTGGATTACTCCGGCACTTTTGGTCGGGATCTCTCTTTTGGTAATAATCAGGATGTGGTTTTAAACTCTCAGTTCAATCTCCAACTCGAAGGTGATTTAGGAGATTCTATTCGTTTAATTGGTGCGATTACAGACAATACCATCCCCTTTCAACCTGAAGGAAATACCCAACAAATTCAGGAATTTGATCGGGTATTTTTGCAATTGCAGCGCAAAAGAACCGCAATCACTGCAGGTGACCATGATATTAAAAGACCAGACTCTTATTTCATGAACTTTTACAAAAGGGTTCAGGGTGCTATGGTTTCCGGACAATTGCTCGATAAAAAATGGGGGCAAATCCGAAGTACATTCAGTGCTTCATTGGCTAAAGGTAAGTTTGTCAGAAATATATTAACGCCTCTTGAAGGCAACCAGGGACCTTACAAACTCACCGGTCCAAATGGTGAACAATTTTTTATCGTATTAGCAGGCACTGAAAGGGTTTATATTGACGGCATTCAAATGAAACGAGGCGAAGATCAGGACTATATTATTGATTATAATACGGCTGAAGTGGTGTTCATGCCCCGACGTATCATTACTAAAGATTTACGAATTGTTGTGGAATTTGAATTTTCGGATAGGAATTTTCTCAATTCATTGTTTTACTCTAGTACGGATATCCAAATCAGGGAAAAATTGAAAATTGGAATCCATATTTATTCCAACCAGGATGCCAAGAACCAAAATCTCCAGCAAAGTCTGGACTCCAGTCAAAAACAATTTCTGGCATATATCGGCGATAGTATTCAACAAGCGCTTTATCCAAGTGCAAGATTTCAGGATACCTTTAGCAACAACCTGATTTTATACCGAAAAACAGACTCATTGGTGAACGGAATAATATTTCCCGCTGTATATGTTTTTTCTGTGGATCCCGATAGCGCAAAATGGCAATTGGCTTTTTCATTTGTGGGTACCGGAAACGGAAATTACGCTCAAAGTATCTCAAATGCCAATGGACGAGTTTATGCCTGGAAAGCTCCAATCAATGGTCTCAAACAAGGCGATTATGAACCTATTTCGGTGTTGATCACTCCCAAAAAACAACAAATGATGAGTGCAGTACTGCAATATCAGATTGATACGAATAATCATTTGGGACTGGAAGGAACATTGAGTCAGTTCGATCCCAATACATTCTCTGAAATTCACAATCAATACCATACCGGTTTCGCCGGACGAATCAGATACAATCATAAAAACGTATGGTCAGCAAAACGTAAAATTGATTTTGCCTCTCAGGTTCTTTACGAATTTGTGCAGGACAGATTTAAACCATTGGAACGATTTAGAAATGTTGAATTTGCCCGGGATTGGAATACCGGATTACAAGCTCCACCGGCCAATGAACATCTGGCACAATTGAGTGCTACTGTGCGCAAATCAGATTTATTACAAGTCGATTACAAATTTTCCACTTTCATCCGCGAAAAACAATTTCAAGGCTACCAACAATTTTTATCTGCTTCAGGTAATTCACATCAATTCCGATACTTAATCAAATCCGATTACACCACGCATGTCTCTGAACAAACAAAAGGATCATTCTTACGCCCATGGATTGAATTAGAAAAAAGCTTTCCTAAAATAGCTAACCTCTTAATCGGTACAAGATTTTTTATTGAACATAATCCTGTTCGCGATAAACAAAGTGATACCCTGATAAATAGCTCTTTTTCTTTCGATGCACTCAGTCTGTATATCAAAAACAACCCTAACGACGAAAAACATTTCTCTGCAGAATATACCCTTCGGCATGACCGCGCAACGAAAGATAATTCCTTTCAACAAAGTACCCTCGGCCATACCTATTCATTGAATGTTCATTTTCGATTTCTAAAAAATCAGGAACTCCGAATAACATCTGCTTTTCGCCAACTGATCATTACCGACAGTAGCATCACAAATTTGAAACCTGATGAAAGTTTATTAGGTCGTTTGGAATATCAGGGAAATATTTTAAATGGAATTCTAACCACCAATATTCTATATGAAATGGGTTCAGGCCAGGAACCTAAACGAGAATTCACATATGTTGAAGTACCTGCAGGTCAGGGGCTCTACGTTTGGCGTGATTATAATAATGACCAACTTAAACAACTCAATGAATTTGAAATTGCTCTATTTCCGGATGAAAAAAGATACATCAAAGTTTTTACACCGACCAACCAATATGTAAAAGCAAAATATGCCCTGTATAATCAGAGCATTAGCATACAACCTGCCCAACTCTGGAAAAGCAACAAACTCAAAGGAATACGAAAAGCGATCAGTATGTTATACTTGCAAAGTGCATTGCAACTGAATAATCGTTTCATCGGAGAAAAAGGATTGCGACAATACAATCCATTTATGAATCGCTTTGAAGACAGCATATTGATTAACAATGCCTCCAATTGGGTGAACTCCATCCTCATCAATCGATTCAGTAATAAGTGGGGGCTTGATTATATCTATACCCTTTCTTCGGGTAAAACCTAGCTCAATTATGGTATAGATGCCCGACAAAATAAGGATCATCAATTGCGCAGTCGGTACAACCCTCATCGCAGTGTGACC
>DAIRSC010000013.1:0-16128 GCA_036804585.1 Chitinophagaceae bacterium | reverse complement strand
ACGAATTTTTCGAACGGAATTTTTGTATACAAGAAATTACGAGATTTTGAATGAAGCCTATGATCCCGGGGTTTCTTTCCTGCTCAACCGAAATCAGTTGCGAACAGGATTCATGTACAAATATGAACAACGGCAAAACAAACCACAATTTGGAAATGAAAAGGCCTATTTGCATCATCTTTCGGGTGAAATGAGGTACAACATGCTGAGTTCAGGATCCATCAGCCTCAAAATGACCTATGCCAGCATTCGATTTAACGGAAATAGTAATTCGGCAATAGGTTATACCATGTTAGATGGTTTACTCAATGGTCGAAATTGGTTATGGAGTGCTGGTTTGGACAAACGCGTATCCAAAAATATCGAAATGAGCCTGGAATATGAAGGAAGAAGACCGGCAGGAGGTAATGTCATCCATACCGGAAGGGCCAGTCTTCGGGCCATTTTTTAAATAAAACCCATTATATTTGAATGACACATGCCAGTTTTTCAATTTGAATACGAAGAATTTCAAACCCAGGATGAATTAATCCCATCCTTTCAGCATATACTTAAAGCCGCGCGTAATGCTTGTAAGAATGCCCATGCCCCCTATTCTCATTTCTTTGTTGGCAGTGCGGTTCTAATGAAAAATGGCCGAATTGTCACGGGATTTAATATCGAAAACGCTTCATATCCAGTGGGAATCTGCGCCGAACGTACTGCTTTGGCTTCCGCAATTGCACAGTTTCCTGAAGATCAAATTGAAGCCATTGCCATTAGTTATCAGAGTGAAATTCATCCATCTGACCGCCCGGCTTTTCCCTGTGGCATGTGCCGACAGTTTATTTCTGAATGCGAAGACCGCAATCAGGAAGCATTTCCGTTGATTCTTGCGGGGGAAATTGGCCCTGTTGTTATCATAAAAACCATTAAAAATCTGCTCCCTTTTTGTTTTGGCGGAAAGGACTTATCTGAATAATACTGCATGGAAGTAGACAGTTTCATCCGGAATTTCGTGAATGGATTATTGATGTTTAAACAATTTATTGCAGATTTACCTTGAAAATCATATGAATACCAAGGGCTCTGCTGATTACCTCAATGGCGCTTCAAATTTAAGGAGGCGTTCAATAGATAGTCCCGCACGTGCGTGACAGCCCTTGGGCGATGCACACAAAGCTGAAGAAGCCGGTGAGATGAAAAATCAAGAAATGTAGTGATTTGACAAATTGCCGCGCATTTTAATATGCGAATTACCCCCCTGAATGTATTGATATCAAATACTTTCTCATGAAATAGCAGCCCCTTGTCAAGTGTACCCTGCATTCAGGGTTATTCAGCACGTTATCGGGTTGCATTTCCTGTTGGAAGTTGGTGAAACGGAACAACTTCTTTCACCGCACCATTAAAAAATATAAATGGACTGACACCAATTACAACCTAGGATGTTCAAGTGGCTTTTCACTATGTTGGTTATCAAAGTCCTTTCTATAGTATTATTCAAATCACTATTCAGGCAATTAAACCAAATAGTAATGAAATCATTTTAGCAGTAAATTCACTGACGGAATTAAACTTTTTTACAACAACAAGTCCAATTAAAAAAAGAAATATGAGACTACTAATTTTACTTTCAGTTATACTTTTTTCTTGCAACAAAGACAACACTACAGACACACCTATCCCAACTGCTTATCGGCAAACTAAAACCATTTCCTATAATTCGGTTAGTGTGGATGTTATAATAGATAAACCAGCAAAAAACGACTTAGATGTTTTACTTGTATTTCACGGAAGCGTTACCTCTGATAGCGAAATCCACACTGCTGCAAATAACACTCTTGATAAATTCAAAGGAATTTTGGACAAAAATGATATGATGATTGTTAGTGTAGCCTATCCGCAAGAATTTGTCTTGTTAGGTGATAATATTGTCAAATGCGAGGCAGCATTATTATGGTTGAAAAATAAAGCAAGTCAAGAATTAGGGATAACTGTAAAAAAAATATTTATGGGAGGGCATTCACAAGGAGGCTATATGGTAACAAGGCTTAACACAATGCATCAGACAAATGGAGTGATAGCAAATGCACCAGGTCCATTGAATCTTGTTTATAGATGTCAATTAGAGGAAAATGGGCAAGTTCAACCAAGTGCTGTATGCACAAAATTGAAAAATGTATATGGGACTACGTCAAGTAACCCGAATCCATACTTTCAAAGGTCATTACTTAATTTTGCCTATGGGTTTAAGTCTGACATTCTGTTTGTTCAAGGATTAAGTGACTCGCCGATTCAACTATACACTTGGCCAACTTTTAAACAAGATGTATTAAGCTGTTCAAATTGCCAAAACAGCGAATTTGTTGAGATTACAAGCGGTGGACACGGCTCTTTATTTGAAAGCCCGATTGGAAAAACAGCATTTAATAACTTTATAAATAACCATTGATAGTAAAACCTCTAACGCGGGTCTTTCGTCAGGCAGGTGAGGCGTAACCCCGGAGATTTGTGCCCCTATTCAGGTGCAGTACAAGTTGACAGTTTTGTGCTCTGAATCCCGCCCGAACGCAAAGCGGCAAAACAGTAGATAAAGAAAATCAGGTGAGAAATTATCCGAATCCTGCCGAAGAAAGTGTAAAGCTGAATATTCAACAAAGCACATCAGGTAACATTCAGATTGTTTTATCTGATTTGGGGGGTAAAGAAATCAGTCTCAGTCAACATGTTATTGAAGAAGGAAATACACTCATTCCAATAAATATCTCCGCTTTATCCAGAAGTGCTTATATGATTCAAGACCGTTGCAAAACGATCAAAAATAATTGGCTAAGTCATTTGGCTTCAAATTTCTGCGTTACTTTGAATTTTTAACGATATCATGATCAACAAGATCACTCAATACTTAAAAATTCAAAAAGCCTTGAACTTTTTTGCCAAATAACTTTTGCAATGGTCCCGATTCAATTAAGTTCCGATAACTGAATGAAATCTGTTTCTAAATTGACTAAGGAATAAACAAAACTTTTCAATTGTATACCGCCTCCGAAATGGGGCGTTTTTTTACTCCCAACCCACTCAATTAAACGAGTACTATTTTTTTTGTTGTTAAATTTGTAGTCTATGATTGAGCATAGAAATTTCTTATTTATACATTGATTCAACCTTTAGACTTTAACTAAGTGGATATAAACTCATTGATTTCGAATCTTACCAATCCTACCCTTTTATTTTTTTTGTTGGGAATTATTGCAGCCTTATTAAAAAGCGATCTTAAAATACCGCCTTCTTCATCTAAATTCATTTCCTTATACCTGCTTTTTGCGATTGGATTTAAGGGAGGGCAGGAGTTATCACATAGTGCCTGGAATAACGAGATCTTGTTATCCATCATATTTGGATTATTGATTGCTTCACTGATTCCACTTTATTGCTTTTGGGTATTGAAACAACGAATGACAGTAAGTGATGCCGGTGCAGTAGCTGCAACATATGGATCGGTGAGCGCTGTAACGTTTGTGGCGGGTATTGCTTTTTTAGAGGTGCAACAGCTTCATTTTGGAGGGCACATGGTAGCAGTCATGGCACTAATGGAGGCACCGGCTATCATTGTCGGGGTCATGCTCATTCACCATTATGAAAAGAATGAAACTCAAAAGCCAGTGGTTGAAATAGTGAAACACAGTTTTACCAATGGCAGTGTCTTATTGATACTGGGCAGTTTATTAATCGGATTAATTGCAGATTCGAAACAAGCAGAAGGCATTAAACCATTTACGACGGATATTTTTAAGGGATTTTTATCCATTTTCCTATTGGAAATGGGCATGGTAACAGCCAAACGTTTTGGCGCCTTTAAAAAATACGGGCTTTTCTTGTCCGTTTTTGCACTCGTTATTCCGGCCATCAATGGAAGTATGGTTGCTTTTTTGAGCCAATGGGTAAGCGCAGATGCCGGGAATCGATTCATTTTTTCGATTCTTGCTGCAAGTGCATCTTATATTGCCGTTCCTGCGGCAATGCAACACGCCGCCCCTAAAGCTGATCCGGGTTTGTATATTCCGATGGCTTTGGGTTTAACTTTTCCTTTCAATATTACCATGGGCATGCCTTTGTACTTTTATATTGTACAGCATAGTTAATTTGAAAACAGGCAATGGAGTGTTGCTTCTGGGAAGCATTCTCGCTTCGTAGTTTTATTCTTTTGCTTGAAGGAAATATCGTATATACTTTTTTTAAATAAGGAACCTGTTCTACAAAGCGTCTTCGCTTCCCGGCTTCATTTTTCTGCCTGAAGCAGGCAAAGTCTTATTGTGTCCAAATAGTGTGTATATGATTCAACATCAATATATAAGCATGTATTTGTCAATTCTTATTCTTTTGTTTATACGCGAAGCTTTCTAAAATTATATCTATAAAGATGCCCTGGTTAAGAAATCAATCCACCCTTCAATAGTAAATGTTAGGGGGCTTATCTCATAGTTACATCAAATTCAAAGAAGCGTTCAAGGGATAGTTCTATGGTACAGCCCTTGGACGATGACGCCGAATCTGAAGATGCCAGTGAGTAGAGAAAATCAAGAAATAAACTGCAAGCTTATTGAAGAGATATGAAAAATTACCGTGCATTTAAAAAAGCGAAATTCGCCCCTGAATATACTGATATCAAATACTTTCAAATTAAACAGCAGCCCCTGAGTACCCATTTAGAATGAGATGCGCGACACAACAGAATATGTCTACAAAACCTTTAAGCCTATTCGCAAAAAAGGGGCCCAAAGGCCCCTATCTTAAAATAGCATAAAAAATTATTTTTTCTTGGCGTAACGTTTATTGAACTTATCAATACGACCTGCAGTATCCACCAAAACATTTTTACCGGTATAAAACGGATGTGAAGTATTGGAGATCTCCAATTTGATGACCGGATACTCATTCCCATCTTCCCAAACAACTGTATCGTTTGAGTGAGCGGTAGAGCGTGATAAAAACATGTGGTCGTTACTCATATCTTTGAAAACGACAAATCTGAACTTTTCTGGGTGAATACCTTTTTTCATGTGTATCTGTTTTGAGGCATGATTGCTGACCATACCGATTTTTAAGAACGCGAAGTTAAGCAGAACCTTCTCATTTACCAATTATTTTAGACATTTTGTATAAAAAACCTTACAAAAAACTGAAAATCCATTTTCGGGGTAAAGATTTTAAAACAGTTTAGCTTTTCATATTCACATATTGCAGAGGTATATTAAATTCAGATGTTCGACACAAAGCAATAACATCCTGTAAATCGTCAATTTTTTTACCCGTAACTCGGATAATATCGTCCATGATGGCAGCCTGAACTTTTAAACCGGAATCTTTAATGGCTTTCACGATTTTTTTTGCTTCATCCTGGGCAATCCCATTTTTAACCGGAATCATTTTCTTGACAATTTTACCTGATGGAGTCACTTCCTTGGATAAATCAAAACTTTTGCCTTCAACCCCCTGTCGCATGGATCGGGAGACTAAAACATCCAGAATTTGTTCCATTTTCATGTCACTATCAGCTTCAAGGGCAATGGTAAAATCCTTTTTATTCAGTTCAATCACAACATGTGCCCCTTTAAAATCAAAGCGGTTACCAATTTCCTTTTTTACAGTATTCACTGCATTATCAAGGGTCTGAAGATCTACTTTGCTGCTAATGTCAAATGAAGGCATATCGATACTGTTTTAAAATGGAAAGCAAATTTATCGAAAAACCCTGTTCAAACAAGCCTAAAACTCAATCATACGCCTTTTGCCAATGATTCTTTCACAAACATGTCGACATTCCCAAACAAAAACTCCGGATAAAGTGCAGAAAATTTTTCTTTCAACAAGCCACCCCGAAGCGGTCGTTTAGCCGGTTGATTCAAGGATTCCGTGCTCAAACATTCCAAGTGATAGGTTACATCAGGGAAGTACTTCAGTACGTGCAAGGCCAATTCTACCCGATTCATCCAGTCGGTGGAAGCAATATGAAAAATACCTTGATGATTGTCTCTTAACAATAGGAGCATGGCCCTAGCCACATCCCAGGCATTCACAGGTGTGGCATACTGATCTTTAGGTAGTTTTAACTGAAGTGTTTGTCCGTCTCGGCACTGAGCAATAATTCGGGAAACAAAATTTTTATTCCTGACTTCATGCCCATATACATTGGTCACCCTTAATACCAAACTATCCGGCAAGTTTTGTAAAACCTCTTGTTCGGCCTGTAATTTATGTTGGGCATAAATACTTAGCGTATTTACCTGATCTTCTTCTAAATAGGGGCCATTTTTACCATCAAAAACATAGTCTGTTGAAATATATACTAACTTAGCTTTCAATTCTTTAGAGATATCTATTAAAGTTCTAGTTGATTTAACGGTCTGATCAAAACTTTCATTTTCGTGGGTCTCGCAATAGTCAACATGTGTCAGTGCACCGCAGTGCACAATCACATCCGGAGCAAATGCCTTCAAGTCAAAATTTCGGGGATTCAGAAAATCCAGGGTATTATAATAAACGGTATCCTCAATCGGGTAGCTAAAGTAAGAACCAACGGCCTCCACCCCTTCTTCTTTAAAATGTTTTAAACAATTGCCGCCAATAAGGCCGGAAGCACCGGAAATAAATATTTTCATACTGCTGAAATTAAAAAGGGGATTGAAATTGGTGAAGGCCTGGAAATGACAAATCTCGTTCTGATAATATAGGTGTCTTGACCGGCCAGTTAATTCCTGCATCCCGATATAAAATCCCTGTATCGGATGCGGCATGATAGACCCCATTAACGAAATAAAAAGTTTGGGAGTCGTCTTCCAGCGACAAAAAACCATGAGCAAATCCGCTCGGAATATACATGGCGAGATGGTTCTCTGATGATAATTCTTGCATCACATGCTGCCCATATGTCGAACTATGGGTTCGTAAGTCCAGGGCAACATCTAAAATGGTCCCTTTTGAACAAAATACAATTTTCGCATGGTCAAATGGTGGTTGATGGAAATGCAGGCCACGAATAACATCCTTCTTTGAGATTGAATAAAAACTTTCTTTAAGTTCAAATTGAATTCCCTGTTCCATGAGGGAATCCCAGTGAAATGTTTTGGTGAATGCCCCCCTATGATCTGCACTACTGAACTGATCAATAATTTTGACCGCAGAGATATTGCTGGAGCGAATTTTAACAGACATCATACTCAATCGTGTTCTGCTTCTTGAATTTCGTGATCAAAAAACGTTTTAATTTGTTTCAAACAACGCGCGCTGGCATCCTCTTCTTCTAAATACCATAGAATACTTGCGCCAATAGCCTCACGAGCATTCATCCGGGGTTTCCAATTTAGTTTATCTTTAATTTTCTGATTATCTAGCATGAGCAAGGCAGCTTCGTGCGGTGCATCAGGATTTTGCTCAATGCGCAACCGACCTTTTCCTGCAACGGAAATCGCTTCTTTGGCCAGGTCCTCAACCGACCATACATCCGATTTATCCGGACCAATATTACAAGCTTAATTCCACTGATCCGGCTCCTTAAACATATGCATGGCTAAATCGAGATAAATGGCCAGAGGTTCCAGCACATGCTGCCAAGGTCTTGTGGATTTAGGATTCCGCAAAATAATTTCTTCATTATTTTCCAGGGATCGAATAATATCGGGTATAATTCGGTTATCCGCATAATCACCCCCACCAATCACATTTCCTGCCCGCACCGAGACGATTGATTTTCCATGAGAAGCCATTTTTGAATGATGAAAAAATGAGTGACGGTATGATGAAATAATTAATTCGCATGCGGCTTTACTCGCAGAATACGGATCAAATCCACCCAGGGGATCGCTTTCTATGAAATTCTTGCCCGTATCGTTGTTTTCGTAAACCTTATCTGTGGTTACCATTACCGCCACACAGGGCCGATTATATTTCTTTAAAACCTCTAAAACATGAGCGGTTCCCATGGTATTGACTTCGAATGTGTACAAAGGATCCTGATAAGATTTCAAAACAAGCGGCTGGGCGGCTAAATGAAATAGAAAATCAGGCTTTGCTTCCTCAAATGCAGCTTGTAACTGATCGATATTTCGAATATCCTTAATATGACTTTTCACGCAGAGGCTATCCCCATCAATTTGATGATATAAACTGTCTGCTTTTTCCGGAGGCAAAGCATAGCCCGTCACCTCTGCACCACAATAAGCCAGTATTTGTAATAACCAACTGCCCTTAAATCCGGTGTGACCAGTAAGAAATACCCTTTTGCCGGCAAAAACTTGCCGAATTTGATGAATAGTTACCATTTTTTCCAAAGCGGGTTAAATTGCCACATATGCTCCAATTCTTCTTTGTCGCGCATGGTATCCATGCATTTCCAAAATCCCCTGTGTCTGTATCCAACAATTTGTTGCTGTTGGGCTAAATCAAACATCGGTTGTCGTTCCCACATTACTTCATCCAGGCCTTCATCGGTGAGGAAATTTCTAATCTCAGGTTGCAGGATAAAAAATCCCCCATTGATCCATGTACCACTATCTGCGGGCTTTTCTTCAAACTGTTTTACCAGACCGTCTTCATCCATTTGAACGATGCCAAATCGGCTACTCGGCTGAATGGTGGTCATTGTACAAATTTTACCGTGAAATTGATGAAATTTAAGTAGTTCATCTAAATCAACATCACAAACGCCATCGCCGTATGTTAGCATAAACGGTTCGTTGCGTGTATAGGGTAATACCCGTTTTAATCGCCCAGCTGTCATGGTATTAAGTCCAGTATCAATCATGGTTACCTTAAATGGTTCAGCATGTTTTTGATGAACTTCAATGGCATTATGAGCCAGATCAACTGTAAGATCTGCATTGAATTGGTAATAATTCAGGAAATACTCTTTGATTACACTGGATTTATATCCGCAGCAAATGATAAAATCATTATGGCCATAGGTTGCATATATTTTCATGATATGCCAGAGTATGGGTTTGTTACCGATTTCAATCATCGGCTTGGGCTTCAGGTGGCTCTCCTCCGAAATTCTGGTTCCTAAACCACCAGCAAAAATGACTACTTTCATTTGTATTTTATTTTTTCTATGCTAAACATCAAAGATTTGTTCGTACACATCAGAATCAACAAAATTAATAGAATGTTCTAAACATGTCTGTAAGAATTCCTGCAAAATAATCATAAATCATCAGGTAATGTCATCTGCTAGATCGATTATCCCGAATTCAAACAGAAGGTGTTAGGAAACACCATTCGAACTTGCGATAATCCGGGTCAAGGGCATTTCAGCGAGAAAAATTCATGATTTTTTTTGGATATCGCATGCTTTAGTAAAATTTCTGTAAGTTTACATTATGAGAGCTATCATTGTCGATGATGAAGTGACCAGCTCAGAGGTATTGGGAAAGCTAATCACACATTACTTGCCGCAACTTGAAATTGTGGCTATTTGTTCAAAACCTACTGAAGCATTAATACAAATACAGGCCCTTCAACCTGATTTGTTGTTTCTGGATATTGAACTGCCGGAAATGAATGGTTTTGAATTACTGGAAAAAGTTCCCCAAATTAATTTCGATATTATTTTTACTACCGCACATAGGCAATATGGTATTAAAGCAATCCAATTCAGTGCTATCGACTATTTATTAAAACCAATAGATATTGATTAATTGACTGCCGCTTATGAACTCGTTGTTGAACATCGGAAGTTTTCATCTCCTTTTGAAAAAATAAAATTGCTCCTTGAAAACATCCAATTGTTCAACAACAACAATCCTTTTACGCGAATCGCTCTACCAACAATGGAGGGCTTAAAGTTCATTTTCGCTACTGATATCGTGCGTTGTATGTCCACCAATAATTACACCTATATTTTCCTCAATAATGGTGAAAAAATTTTGGTGAGTAAAACCCTGAAAGAAATGGAGAATATGTTGTCTGCACCTGCATTTTGCCGGGTACATAATTCTCATCTCATCAATCTCAAATATGTGAGTAAAATGCTCAAAGGCGATTCTAACGTCATTATCATGAGCGACAATGCAGAAGTTGAGGTGAGCCGCCGTAAAAAAGATGAATTGATTAAATCTTTAAATCTGTAATCTTATCCAATATTCTTCACGGATGAATAATTTGAGACCGTTGCAAAACGATCAAAAATAATTGGCTAAGTCATTTGGCTTCAATTGATATTAGATCCCAAACAAATGGTTCTTTTTGATGGATATCTACCAAGTTCATGAACCTGATTATTCTTGGATTGTCCGTATGTTCATCTTTCGGATATTTAAGTTTCTTTATAATCTTTTGACCCAGATCGGTAAAATACAGTATCGTACCTAGGGCTTGCTGATTATCTCATAGGCGCTTCAAATTCAAGGAAGCGTTCGAGAGATAGTACTGAGGTAAAGCCCTTGGACGATGACGCTGAATTTGAAGATGCATGTGAGAAGTGAAAATCAAAAAATGAACTGCAAGTTTATTGAAGAGATATAAAAAATTACCGAGCATTTAAATAAGCACAATTCACACCGAAATGCAATGATCTCAAATGCTTTCACATTAAACAGCAACCCCTACTTATTTGGCATAGACGGTCAATAATTATCTAAATCGGACGGCGGGAAATCAAAGGGTTCTGAAGGGCGATTCGGGGATTCATGATAAACACAATCTTACGATGCGAAAGTTAAATAACGGGATTGTTATTTGCTGAAGCTGATTAAGAAATTTCAGGTATCGAAAATGTCGATTTTTTTGAATTGATTCAATCCATGATTATATTTATTCAATTTTAACCATAGATGTCAAAATTTCCGCTTTGGTTCTTTGTTCTTGTCATGGGGAATAATTGTTGGGGGCAACAAAAAACTGTCCCTCAAAAAATCCAGGCAAAAATGCAATGGTTTGAAAATGCCAAGCTGGGTATTTTTATTCATACTGGTATTTATGCGGTGGATGGAGTAGACGAATCCTGGAGTTTTCACAACAAAAAAATCACTTATCTAACCTACATGGCGCAAGCTGAAAGATATTCCATGCAGAACTATCGACCTGAAGTCTGGGCCGATTTAATTCAGGAATGTGGCGCAGGTTATGCAGTGATCACTGCCAAACATCATGATGGTATAGCGATGTATGATACCAAGACTGGCCCTCTAAGTGCGATTCAATCAACTGCAGCACAACGTGATATTGTAGCCCCATTCTTTGAAGCCCTTCGCCGCCGTGGCATCCGATGTGGTGCCTATTTTTCATTGATCGACTGGAGCCACCCGGATTACCCTCAGTTTTTAAAAGACAGTGCTCGCTACTTGTCCAGTGATTCGCCGGAACGTTGGTCACGATTCAGTCGGTTCAATCAAGCCCAGATTAACGAAATCAATGAAAAATTCACACCCGATCTTTGGTGGTTTGATGGAGATTGGGAGCATACTGCCGAAGAATGGAATGCCTTACAAATCAGGAAAAATATTCTGCAACATAACCCAAAGGCCATTCTGAATGGTCGGCTCAGTGGTTATGGCGATTATGAAACTCCGGAACAGAATTTTCCGGTAAGTCGTCCTCCATTTGCCTGGTGGGAACTTTGTATGACTTCCAACAATAATTGGGGTTATCAGTCAGACAGCAATTGGAAAACGCCTCAGGAGGTGATTTCAATTTTTGCAGACGTTATTGCCCATGGTGGTAATTTATTGTTGAATATGGGTCCTCAGGCCGATGGTCGGATTCCTGAACCTCAAATTCATTTACTGAAGTCTTTGGGCCGCTGGAATCAAAAACACAAAGAAGCCATTTTCGGTAGTCAAGCCGGTTTACCCGCCGGGCATTTTTATGGCCCGAGTACACTATCACGCGACTCATTGACCCTTTATTTATTTTTACAAGGAAACCCGACAAAACCATTGATGATCAAAGGACTTTTATCAGCCATTGATTCTATGGAAGTGTTAGGAAGCAACTGTAAGGTACCTTATAAAGTAGTTGGAAAAATTTCATGGAGTCCGGTGCCCGGGCTGGTATATTTTGAAATTCCGGCTAAATGCCATGATGTGGAAATGACGGTCTTGAAAATTAAATTAAAAGAACCTTTAAAACTTTATCGAGGGCAAGGAGGTTTGTATTAGTAGAGTTAATCGGATTCCGATGAAGTGTCAGGTCGTATTGTATCGAGTGCAACATCCTTAAGACGGATTACACGAAAAGGGTGACCTAATCACAAAAAGGACCAGGCTATCGACATAAGCAAAAAAAGGATAAATCCTAAAACAGATAAGTACTCATGCGCTTTTGTGAAGAAAATTTTATATTTTTCCGGCCATTTACAGATTGCTGAAGAATTAAAAGAATCCGGTTACCATTGTGCCACTCCTTGTGAGAACTTTAGGATGTGTTGCCCGATTGAAACCACCTTGACCATATCACCCTTAAACAAAAAGGGTGGAAACAATTTGGCCTCGAAAGCCTTTTGATTGGATGCATACTATAAGTAAATAGACCCCTAATATCTTGTTTATGAAAAAAACAAAACCGATCAATAAACCCATTGCGACAACAGCTTCTGTCGTGGAGCAAGACACCTCCAATCCTTCAAAGAAGTTAACCTTTAGAGATTTTCTGATATTAGCAGGTGTAATTCTCTTGGGCTTGTTGATATATTCAAATTCATTTAAATGTACTTTTCACTTTGATGATCTCAATAATATTATAAATAATCCGGCTATACGCGATGCCTCAAATGTGGCTGCGATCTGGAAACACAGCCATAATCGTTTTTTACCCTTCTATTCGTTTGCACTCAATTATCAGGCATCAGGTTTAGAAGTTGCAACGTATCATTATGTTAATTTGACAATCCATCTGCTTAGTGCCGTATTTGTATGGCTTTTAACGTACCTACTTTGTAATACACCCAATTTAAGAACAACCAGCTTAAACAAACATAGAAAATCTATTGCAATTTGTGCTGCACTACTTTTTGTCTCTCACCCTTTAGCAACCCAATCTGTTACTTATATCGTACAGCGAATGGCCTCCATGGCAGCGATGTTTTATATTCTTTCCGTATTACTTTACGTAAAAGGACGTTTAACTGAGTCAGCGGGAAAATATGTTTGGTTTATCGGATCCTTATTGGCCGGTATTGCGGCGCTGTTATCGAAAGAGAATGCTTATACACTCCCATTCAGCTTGATTCTTTGTGAAATCGTATTCTTTCAGTCCAATGAATTTAAAATTTCCTTACGAGACTATCGGGTGCTTGGTGTCTTAGCCGGTCTGGCTCTTATTGGAACCCTGGTATTAAATCAATTCTCTTCACAATTTTTCAGAACCCTTCAACCTTCTGGTGGTACAGATTACACAGTTACAACAAGTAATTATTTATTGACGCAGTTCCGAGTCGTAAGCATTTACATTCGTTTGCTTTTTTTCCCTTATGGACAAAATCTGGATTGGGATATCGAACCCTCCTACTCACTTTTTGAATTTAAAACTCTGGCAGGTTTGTTGTTTTTATTGGGCATATTGGCATTGGCAGTCTGGATATATAAAAAACAACGGGTGATTGCCTTTGGTATTTTCTGGTTTTTTATAACGCTGATGGTTGAATCCAGCATCATGCCCATTGAAGATAATATGTTCGAACATCGTACCTATCTGCCATCTTTCGGATTCTTCTTCATTCTGGCTGCAGGTATATTTCCATGGTTGGCATCTAAAAATAAATACCTCGCCTATGGAGTGTTAGGTGGCATCATTTTAATCAATTCCTTCCTCACATTTGAACGAAATAAAGTGTGGGCTAATGAGTTGACTTTATGGTCTGATGTCGTTAAAAAATCACCTGATAACGCTCGTGGATATCTTAATCGGGGTGTTGCACAATGGACTGTTGAGCAGTGGTCTCCTGCTATTCAAGATTATCGAAAAGCGATTGAATTGAATCCAAAACACTATTCAGTAGCTTATTGGAATCTTGGGACTGCCTTAAACAAATTTTCAAATTGGGAAGAAGCTATTGGTAATTTCAACAAGGCCATCGAAATTTATCCAAATTATGCTGATGCTTATGTTGGAAGGGCAATTGCCTATGGAAGTTCCAACAAGCCGGAAGAAGCTCTGCGTGATATTAATAAAGCAGTTGAGATTGCACCGGGCAATGCCGGTAACTATTTTAACCGGGGCGTTCTTTTTATGAATAAAAAACAATTCAACGAGGCGTTACAAGACTTTAATAAAACCATCGCACTAGATCCGAATAATGTGGATGCCTATATCAATCGCTCCACCATTTATGCGAATCAGAAACAATACCAGGCGGCTTTGGAGGATTGCAACAAGTGTATTACCTTGAATCCAAAATACCTGAAAGCATACGGAAACCGGGCTATCCTTTTTACAGAGTTGAAACAATTCGACAAAGCCATTCAAGACTACAGCACCCTGATTCAGATGAATTCAGGAAGTATTCAGGCCTATTTGAACCGAGGGGTATTATATAATCAGATGAACCAAACCGAAAATGCCAAACAGGATTTTTTTATGGTTTTGAAACTGGATCCAAAAAATCAATACGCCAATTCAATATTGTCTTCCATGAACTAAATAGGGTCTGCTGCTTATCTCACCGGCGCTTCAAATTCAAGGAAGCGTTCAAGGGATAGTCCCGCACGTGCGTGACAGCCCGTGGACGATGACCCAAAAGTTGAAGATGCCGATGAGAACTGAAAATCAAGAAATAAATGGTATGCTTATTGAAGTGATTTGACAAATTTCCGTGCATTTAAAAAAGCGAAATTCACCCCTGAATGTACCGATATCAACTATTTTCACATTAAACAGTAACCCCTAAATAGGGCTTAATTGCCTTACTTAATTTGATTTAATATCGGGATGCTTGGAAAGAAGAACTATGAAAAATAACTGGGCCATGGAAACCACTAAGACCATCAAGCCTTGCCAGGGCAGAAAATCAATGGCCCCATCAAACGAATTACCATAAAAAATACGAATAATGAATTCCGGGAACAGTCCTGATAGTATTGCAGCAGATCCGGTTATCAGCAACATCAACAGAATGGCTTTGCGAATAATAAAGCGTCGTTTTGCAGGATCTCTTTCACCTGAAAGTTCCGGAAACAAAACCTGAAGTATTGAATCAGAAAAAACCAGGGTAATTCGACAAATGTTGATACCGGCCGTCCAATATCCATTTACAGTACTGGAAAAATAATGTTGAACCACCAACGAGGAGCCAAACAAGGCAAGATGATAAATAGTTCCGGAAAGAAATATTTTAAATCCGGTTTGATACCAGTTGGACCTATTCATAGGCAACTGGGGAAGGTCCGTTGAAGGGACAGCGTGTTTTAATTGAAAATGAGTCCATATAAAAATCACTCCATAAGCTACTCCATAAGCATACAGCACGCCGGCAAGATCGATGCTCAGGCATAAAAAAATAAAAACAAATCCAAGACGAATCAATGCTTCCAGAATCCGTCCAATACTTATTTCAAGGTATTGCCTTAACCCGCGCTGTATACTTTGATTAAAAAACATCATTCCATTTAAGCAGATAAGACCAGCAGTAAGGAAAATTAAAGAGACAGAGGGCAAACTAAAATAACGAGTTAATTGCCCGGAACTCATTCCCAACAAAACCATCAAAGTAAGTAAGAAATAAATCACCTCTCTGCGGGCAGCATGGTAAAAATGTACAAGTTGACCGCTTGGGCCACTGGCCAATAGGATGGCCGTTTCCTTTGTTAAAGCACTAAAAAACGAGCTATAGACCCAGGCCGCAATTGATAATATGGCCAACAATGTACCCAAAACGCCATACGAAGTGGGGCCTATCGTTCGGGCTACATAAATATTAAAAATGTATGCCAACACATTGGCCAAAAAAGAACCAACCAGCGTAATGCTCGTATTTTTAACAAGACTCATTTCGTAAGGTTAAATCAGTGGCAATGTAATACGAAACCTGATGACAAATGCATTTATAGTGATTATAAATATTCTGAGACCAACGCAAAAGTCATTTGGCAAAAAAGTTCAAGGCTTTTTGAATTTTTAAATGTTGACTTATATAGTTGATAATAATATCGTTAAAAA